>JACQPO010000139.1 GCA_016207545.1 Methanobacteriota archaeon
GAAGTGCTTCGACATCCTCGCGCGGCTCCGCGCAACCCTGGAAATCCCCGTGTGGCACGACGACCAGCAGGGGACGGCCACGATCGTCGTCGCGGGCGCGATCAACGCGCTCAAGGTCGTGGACAAACGGATCGCGGACGTGCAGGTCGCGATGATCGGCGCGGGCGCGGCGAACGTGCGGACCGCGTACATCCTCATGGCGGCGGGCGTACGGGCGAGGAACATCGTAATCACGGACAGCAGGGGCATCCTGCACCCGAGCCGGACGGACCTGCAGGGCGCGTACCCGGAGAAATGGGAACTCGCGAATGCGACGAACGGGGAGGGCCGCACGGGCGGCATCCCGGAGGCGATGAGGGGCGCGGACCTCGTGATCGCCGCGTCGAGGCCAGGCCCCGGCGTGATCCAGAAGGACTGGATCCGCACGATGGCGGACGACGCAGTCGTCTTCACGATCGCAAACCCCGTGCCCGAGATCTGGCCGTGGGAGGCGCTCGAGGCGGGCGCACGGATCGTGGCGACCGGGCGGTCCGACTTCCCGAACCAGGTCAACAATTCCCTCGGATTCCCCGGCATTTTCCGCGGTACGCTCGACGTCCGGGCAAAGACGATCACGGACGAGATGTGCCTTGCGGCGGCGCGGGAACTCGCGAAGGTCGCGGAGGAGAACGGGCTGCGGGAGGACTACATCGTTCCCACGATGGAGGAGGAAGACGTGTTCTCCCGGGAGGCGGTCGCCGTGGGCCGGAAGGCGATCGAGCAGGGAATCGCGAGGGTCAAGAGGTCCCGCGCGGAGCTGTACGAGACCGCGAAGGCGATCATCCACCGGGCACGGACACAGGCCCGCAACCTCATGGCCCATGGATACATCCGGCCGCCGCCGTAGGACGCCCCGGGCAGTCCCGCGAAATCGGGAAGGCGGCAGGGGACGTTCCGGCGGCAAGCCTATAGCCCGGGGCACCGATGTCGCCACGGGTGGGCGCGTGTCGATCGAGGACGTGAAGCGGAAGCACGAGGGGGACCTCATGAGCATCCCCGGCGTCGTCGGCGTGGGGATCGGAAAGACCTCGGGAGGGCGCGTGATCCAAGTGTACGTGAAGGAGATGACGAAGGATGTCCGGGACCGGGTGCCGCCTGTCCTCGAGGGTTTCATGACGGAAATCGTGAGGGTCGGCGACGTGAGGAGGCTGTGACGTGGACGTGGACCGCGCGAAGGAAGTTTGCGAGGCGTGCTACCTCGGCGTACCGGCGGAGGGCGTCACGCCGGCCGTGAACCCGAGCGTGCAAGGCGTGGGCGTCGGGCGGAAGGTCGTCCATCGGATCCCGACGCAGGAAATCGCGCTCCAAGTCTACGTGGACCGCAAGATCCACGAGCGGCTCCTACCGCCAGGGCGACGGATCCCGGAGGAGATCGAGGGGGTCCCCACGGACGTGATCGAGACCGGCATCTTCCGGATCGGGCGGAAGTACCCGCCGATCTACCAGCGGCGCGTGCGGCCGGCGCCCGCAGGCGTGTCGATCGGGCACCACGAGGTGAGCGCAGGGACATTCGGCGCCCTCGTGCAGGGCAGCGGCGGCGTCTTCATCCTGAGCAACAACCACGTCCTCGCGAACGAGGACCGAGGCTCCGTCGGGGACCCCGTGCTGCAGCCGGGCCGGTACGACGGCGGCCGACCGGACCGGGACACGATCGCGCAGCTCGCGGGCTTCGTCCAGCTCGACCTGGAAGCTCCGAACAAAGTCGACGCCGCAATCGCGCGCCCGATCGTGAAGGACGACGTCGCCCCGGAGGTGCTCCACATCGGCCGCATCCGCGGGGAGACGGAGCCGGAGATTGACATGGCCGTGCGAAAGAGCGGGCGGACGACGCGCCTCACGGAGGGACGCATCACCGCGGTCGACGTCACGCTCCGCGTCGGGTACTCCGACGGCTTCCTCTTGTTCACGGACCAGTTCCTCGTCACGGGCGGACGCCGCGGTTTCAGCGGGCCCGGGGACAGCGGCTCCCTCATCGTCGACGGGGAGAATCGGGCGGTCGGCCTCCTGTTCGCGGGCAGCCCGTTCACGACGGTCGCGAACCGGTGGTCGAACGTCGCGGAGGCCCTCGAGGTGAAGCCCGTCGGGTAACCGTCCGCACGTGGTTCCTCCCGCGCGAATCACACGTGATAGGGAGAGGCAAGCGCTTATAACCGCCAGGGCCGCCAACGTAAGGGACTGTGTCCAGTCGCCGGCGCCCCAGCCGCCTGGCTTCGGCGGTGGAGGCCCCGACCGATCCGACGATGGCGGCCGAACCGATGACGCAGGATTCCCCGCCGCCTGTCGATCCGACGCCCGAGGACGACACGGCCCCCGTCCCCTGGTGGTTTGCTTCCGCGCTCGACACGGCGCTCCGCCAGGCGGGGGAGATCGCGCCCGCGCGGCTCCAGCAGATTCTTGAACTCGCAACGCGGGAACTCGGCTGTTCGTCGATCGCGGTCGCGGGACGAGACGGCCTCGTGATCGCCCACCGCGTGCCCCGGGGAACCGACCCCCGGACGGCCGCCGCGCTCGCCGCGTCGATCCTGAACTCCGCCTCCGACGTGGCCCGGGACCTGCGACAGGCGGAGGTCCGCCAGGTCATCATCGATTCCACGGACGGGCGGATCGTGGCGATGGCCGCGGGGACCGACGCGATCGTCCTCGCGATCTACGAGCGGGACGCGGACCTCGCGCCCCTGCAGCTGCGACTGGACCACGTCGCGGAGACGGTTCGGAGCATCCTCGAGGAACTCTGAGGGCTCAGCCGAACCGCGTCAGCGAGACGGCACGCGGCTTCTCGTACTTCAGGTTCGACAGCCGGACGCCGATAAGTCGAATCTTCCGCCCGTCCTGGAGGAATTCCCGGAGCAACGCCCTCGTCTGCTCCACAATCGGCTCCTTGTCCCGCGTGTACACCCTCAGGCTCCGCGCGGCGGTGTGGGTCTCGAAATCCTCGAACCGGACCTTGATCCCCACGGTCCGGTACACGAGCCCCTCTTGCTCGAGCTGCGGGTGGACTTCGTCGACGAGGCCTTGCACGACGTCCCACACGACCTCCGGGTCACGCGTGTCCTCGTCGAACGTCGTCTCGCTCCCGATGCTCTTCGGCGGGCCCGTCCACTCCTGCACGGGACGGTCGTCGACCCCGTGCGAGACGCCCCACATGTAGTCCGCCCAGCCCCCGAACAGGTCCTTCAGCTGCTCCCTCGGAAATACCGCCAGATCGCCGATCGTGCGGATGCCGAGCGTCTCGAGCCGCTCGTTCGTCTTCCGGCCCACGCCCTGGATCCGGTTCACGGGAATCGGCGCGAGGAACGCCTCTACGTGTCCCGGCTCGACCACCGTGAGCCCGTCTGGCTTCTGGAGATCCGAGGCAATCTTCGCGACCGCCTTCGTGGGTGCGACGCCCACGGAACAGGTCACGCCGTGGCGGTCCCGCACCGCGGCCTTCAGCTCCGCCGCCAAATCGCGAGCGCGCGTCCAGTCCCGCGCCTTTGCGGTGACGTCCAGAAACGCCTCGTCGATGCCGACCTGTTCGAACGCGTCCGCGAACGAGCGAATCGTCGGCATGACTTCCCGAGACGTGCGCACGTACAGGCCGAAGTTTGGCGGCGTAAAGGTCGCGTCCTTGCACAGCCGGTACGCCTGGGAGACGGGCATCCCGGAGCGGATCCCGAACTTCCGCGCCTCGTACGTGGCGGTGAGGACGACGCCCCGTCCGCGCCCTTGGCGGGGGTCCGCGCCGACGACGAGGGGGAGGCCGCGCCATTCCGGGTGCTCCTTCAGCTCGCACGCCGCGTAAAACGCGTCCATGTCGACGTGGAGGATCATCCGGGCCGTCGCCACGAGCCGTTCCATCGCGCTCGAGGGGAAAAGCATCGCGGTGGGTCCGGGCGCACTTTCGGGGTGCCCGCCGCTCTCAAGTCACTCATACCTTCAGTAGAGGACTGGCGCCCTGCCGGATGTCCCCGTGGACACAGAATCAGATCATAGGGGGGTCCGCAGTGGAGAAATCTGCAATGAGCAGTGTACATACGCCCCGCAGAGGAGAACGAGGTGCACGCCGCCGGACACGATTTTCGGCTTCGGGGTTTCCTTATCTCTTTCGTTGTCGCGTTCTCAGCAGCTCAAGGGCGGACGCAATGACCCCCTTCATCTTCTCGTGCGTCTCCTCCTCTACGCACCTTTCCAGTTCGGGCAACACCTCTGCCGCACCGATCTCCGCGAGCGCAATCGCGGCATGGCCGCGACAGAAGGGCACGGGATCGTCTAGGAGTTTGACTAGAACAGGGGCAGCTCGCGGATCGCCGATGTCGCCCAGGGCCACCGCTGCGTGCCAACGCACCACGGGATCCCCGTCTCCGGCGAGCTTCTGCAACGCTTCCAGTGCCCTGGGGCTCCCTAGCCTCCCCATGGCGAGGGCGGCGAAGGCTTTCACGACGGGATGTTCGCCGATCTTGTACGCATCTTCCGCGAGCTGCTCCAGGATAGGCAGTGCGTCTTCATCCCGCAATTCGCCACAACTAAGGGCCACCCGGAAGCGCACGTTCGCGTGCGGGTCTTGGGCCATCTTCTCCAGAGTCCTGAGACCCGCCTTGTGTCCGATCTCCCCGACGGCCATGGCCAGATTCCAGCGGACAAAAGCCTCGTTGTCGGTGGTCAGGCGATCGAGGGCTTGGGCGATCCGACCTCTTTCCTCGAGGGGAAGTTGGCGAGCTAGGATCGTTAAATGCCTCACGGCGTCCAGCCGTTCCACCGGTTCCGTGGACGAGAGACGACTCGCCTGTCTCTCGACCTGCTGCGCAACCTCCCTCTGTCCCATTGTGCGTCCTACTTGACAAGCTTCATGGGCACGCCGCCGCAACATTCCGGCGTGCTCTTAGGCTCCCTGGGAAAGGTTCGGGTGCACCCGCAGCTCATGCATTCGTATACGATCTTCTGCTTGGTCATGTCCCACCTCTCAGCTGCAACCGCATTCGGGTCCGCATTCGCCGCCGCTTATCTGGAAACCCTCGCCCTTCGACGTCCTCACGTAGTCGACGGTCGCGCCGCGCACCGATTCCACCGTTGCGGGATCCACGAAGACCTTCAGGCCGTTGTCCGTAAAGACCGCGTCACCCTCGACGGACTTCTCCTCCAACCCCAGGGAGTAGGAGACGCAACCGCACTCGTCCTTCTCCGCCCTCACCCTCAC
>JACQPO010000138.1 GCA_016207545.1 Methanobacteriota archaeon
ATGCGCGGCACGTTCGTCGTGAACGGTCCGCCCTCCGTCGCCATCGTCTCGCCGACCGCGGGCACGTCGTGGACGGGCGCCACGCAACACTCGATCGTGTTCAGCGTCGCGGACGAATCGCCGCCGGAGTCCCTGACCGTGTGGGTGAACTACTCGTACGCCGCGGGGGCGTTCCGGGGCGTCGTCCAGGGTCCGTTTCCCGGACGGCCGAACCCGATCTCCGTGGCCTGGACCACGATCCACCGCGACGTCACGGACATCGTAATCGAGGTCACCGCGATCGACGAACGCGGCCTCTTGGGGTTCCGACGGTCCCCCCCGTTCGAGATTGACGCGACGCCGCCGCGCGTCGCGAGTTCCTCCCCGGCGCCGGACGAGACGGGCGTCGCGCTCAACGCGAGGATCGCGGTGACCTGGTCGGAGCCGATGAACCGCACCGCCACGGAGGCGGCGTTCAGCCTCCGCCGCGTTTCCGACATCGTGCACGTCGTCGGTTCCTTGGGATGGTCTGCGGACGCGAGGGTCCTCACGTTCTCCCCGGCGGCCGATCTCGAGCCGACGATGGAATACGAAGTCCTCGTCGAGCCCAGCGCGAAGGACGACTCGGATCCGGGCCACTTCCCCGCCGCGCCGATCGCCTGGCGGTTTCTGACGGGGACCGGAATCGACGAAGTGCCGCCCGTGGTCAGTTCCGTCACCGCGGTTCCTTCGGTCCAAGACGAGGGGAGCTTCGTCAACATCACCGCGGAAATCACCGACGACGTAGGGATCGCGATCGCGTCCGCGCACATCGTCGGTACGTCCTTCGAAGGCAACTTCACGATGGCGCGCGCCTCCGACTCGGTGTTCTTCTCCAACCGGTCGTACGGCCGGTCCGGGACGTACGCGTTCACGGTCTGGGCGGAGGATTCCTCCGGGAACGTCGGGTCCCTCGGCGGTTCCTTCCAGATCGTCGACGTGACGCCGCCGCCCGCACCGTCGAACGTGACCGTCCACGCGTTGCGCGACGGCACCGTGCACGTCGGGTGGACCGCGGTCGACGCCCCGGACCTTCTCGGCTATCATGTGTACCGGCGACCGCTTTCCGGCGCCTTCGTGCGCCTCACGGGGGTCCCCGTCCCGCCGAATGGGCAGCTGGAATTCGCCGATTCCACAGCGGTTTCCGGGGTTTCCTACGCCTATGCGGTCACCGCGATCGACGACGATGGGAACGAGTCCCCGCTGTCCGCAGCGGCCGTCCTCCCCGGAGAGGACGGGGGCGGCGGCCCGGGTCTCTGGGTCCTTTTCGGCGCCGTCGTCGCGGTGCAGGTCGCGGCCGTCGGTTGGTTCCGCCGCGCGTCGAGGGCGTCCGTTGTGCCGCGCGCCGCCCGGTTTGGACCCTGGGTCCTCTCCCTCGCCCTCCTCCTGGCGGTGGCCGCCCTCGTCGTCGATGTGACGAGTGCGCCTCCCGAGGTCTTCGAGGCTCACGGTCACGACCGCGAGACCGCGTTCCACGCGCCCCTCGCGATCGCCCTCGGCCTCGTCGGATACGGCGTCGCGAACGTCGGCACGTCGCTTCGGCTGTCCGAGCACGTCACCCGTCGACGGATCGCCCTTCTCCTCGCGCTCGTCTTCCTCTATATGGACGGGGTCATCCACTGGCTCGCGGTCGCGGAACACCTTTCGTCCGTCCCAAGCGTGGCCTTCTTCGTGGTCGTCGGCGCGGTGCAGGTCGTTTCGGTCCCCCTCGCCCTGCGCCGGGAGAGGGTGCTGTGGTGGGTCGGGGTGGTCCTGAGCGTCTTCCTCGTCCTCCTGTTCGTGGTCACGCGCGTCGTGGCGCCCCCGTTCGCCGTGGAGCCGGAGCCGGTGGAGACCTTGGGCCTCCTCTCGAAGGGGATCGAACTTGCGCTCCTCGCCTCGTTGGCGGCGTTCTTCGGCCGGCGGATCGCCTCCGTCCCGTTCCGACGTCCGGGTGCGGGTGCCCCGGAGCCACCGCCAAAACCGTGAACGGCCCGCAAGAGGTTCCCACACAGGGTTGCGGCAAACGTTAAAAGGCGCGAGGCGGGGTGGTGTGGACCATGCGCCCGTGGGTCGTCGCGGCCGTGGCGTTCCTGCTCGCCTCCTTCGGTTCGGCGAGCGCGGACCACATCGACCTCACGGGTCTCGAAGAATTGATCGGGCAGGATCTCATCCCGGCGGTGACGGCCCCGCAGTTCGACGATCCCGACTACGTGAGCGACGGCGACGTTGTGATCGGGGTGTCCGATCCGGCCACGAACGAGGCGACCGCGTACCCGGTGAAGGTCCTCGTGTGGCACGAGATCATCAACGATGTGACCGGCGGCACGCCGATCGCCGTGACGTACTGCCCGTTGTGCCGTTCCGGGATCGTGTACGAGCGGCCCACGATGCCGTCCGGGGAGCCCCTCACGTTCCGCGTCTCCGGCTACGTGTATCGGAACAACCTCGTCATGTACGACGTGCAGACGTTCAGCCTATGGCCGCAGATTTTGGGACAGGCGATCAACGGGTCTTGGCACGGGACGCGGCTCACGGTCGTGAGCGCGACGGCGGAGACGTGGCTCGAGTGGCGCACCGCGCATCCGAACACGAGGCTCCTCGCACGCCCGCATCCCGAGGTGTGTTTCCCGGACGGCACGTGCCTCGAGGGCGGGATCAACTACGAGCGGGACCCGTACGAGGGGTACTACTACGTGAACCGGACGTTCAAGGACCGCGTGTTCCCCGACGACCGGCTCCACCCGAAGGCGCTCGTCCTCGGCCTCGAGGTCTCCGGACGTGAGGTCGCGTATCCGTTCTCGGCCCTCCGGGATGTGCGCGTCGTGAACGACGTCCTTGGCGGGGCCGCCGTCGCGATCACGTACCAAAACGACTCCGCCCAGGCGTTCCTGCGCGGCGCCCGCACGTTCTCGTGGCGGGATGCCCGGACGATCGTGGACGGGGACGGGAATGCGTTCGACGCGGTGACGGGCGAGGGGCCCGCGGGCCGCCTCGAGAGGCTCCCGGCCCTCGTGGCGTTCTGGTTCGCCTGGAAGGATCACCATCCGGCGACCCGCGTGTACGGGATCGACTGGCCCGTCTCCCCTTCCACGGACCTCCGCCTTCCCGGTGCCGTCGTCGGCGGGCTCCTCACCGCGGGGGTTGGGGTGGCGGCCGCACGTCGTCGGCGGACGGCCTGAGTCGCCCGCCCCCCGTACCCCCGTGGCCCGCACGCGCCCGCCGGGAGACATACCAGCCCAACCCGAGGACGACCGCGACCCCCGCCGCCAGGTACGGAATCGAGCTGCCCCCTCCAGGCCGCCGGGCTCCCTCCTCGCCAATGAGCCCCACGCCGTACACGTCTACGAACCCCGCCCGCTCCATCTCGAAGTCGAAGATCGCGAACCAAAATCCGTTGACCGCGGGCACGGGGGGAAGCGCGCTGGCGGCGCCAAAGCCGGTGAGCGGATCCCACCGCCCGCCGACTTCGTCGACCATCTTGTCGCCGTCGTGTCGGAACGTGTGCGCACCCCGCTCGAACGCCTGGGCGGTCCCCTGCGCGTACGTGACGACAACGGGGACGCCGTTCACCTCGTCGTTCACGACCCGCTCCGTCTCGAGGGATCGGTGCGGATAGATCTTCGCCCGGCCGTCGATCTGGACGGAGAGGACGAACTCCTTCGGGTGAAAGCCCGTGGTCGTGTCCACGTAGCCCTGCTCAAACCACACCGCCGTGGAGCCCGGATACCCCGCGTACGGGTCCGCGTCGTAGTCCCGCATGTACTGCCCGTCGGGCCACACGGGCCGCTCCAGGAGCTTCCCGTCCGGGAAGCGGGCCTTGAACTCCCCCCACGGGAGGGTCGTCGATGTCGCGAGGCGGAGCTTCGTCCCGTGGTACGGGCCTGTGATCGCCTCCCCCAGGATCTGCGGCCACCAGCTGCCCGGCCCGGATTCCGCGTCATACATGACGAGGTCGTTCTTGTACAGCCGGCCGGAAACCTTGAACGTGAGGACCGCGCCGTCCGCAAGCCGCCGCTCGTACGCGATCCCCGTGCCGCAGAGCGGGCAAAACGTCACCGCGACGGGGACGCCGCCGACGACGTCGTCCACGATCTCGTGCCAATTGAGGATTCGAATGGGGTAGGCCCGCGCGTCCCCGTCGATCGCGAGGGCGACGACCCTGTCCGCGTCCCCGAGCCAGTCCGTCGCCGCGAACCGCGGCTCCGTGACCGCGGGGATTGCATCCGGAGACAGCACGAAGATGACCTCGGAGGCGTCCACGTG
>JACQPO010000136.1 GCA_016207545.1 Methanobacteriota archaeon
ACGCCGGATTTCGCGGCGTGGGCCATCGCCCCGCCGAGCTCGTCGAACGTCACGTCCTCCCCCGTGACGGCCTTGATCACCTCCGGGCCCGTGATGAACATGTGGCTCGTGCCCTTCACCATGACGACGAAGTCCGTCATCGCGGGGCTGTACACGGCGCCGCCCGCGCAGGGGCCGAGGATCGCGCTGATCTGCGGGACGACGCCGGACGCCTGCACGTTCCGCCAGAACATTTCCGCGTAGCCGCCGAGGCTCCGCACGCCTTCTTGGATTCGCGCCCCGCCGCTGTCGTTCAGCCCGACGATTGGAGCGCCCGTCTTCAGCGCGAGGTCCATGATCTTCGTGACCTTCTGCGCGAACATCTCGCCGAGGGAGCCGCCGAACACGGTGAAGTCCTGCGAGAACGCGTACACGAGGCGGCCGTGGATGGTGCCGTACCCCGTGACGACGCCGTCGCCCGGGATCTTCCGCTTGTCCATCGCGAAGTCCGTGGTGCGATGGGTGAGGAGCGCATCCGTCTCAACGAAGCTGCCGGGATCGAGCAGGGCCTCCAGCCTCTCCCGCGCGGTCCACTTGCCGCGCGCGTGTTGCTGCTCGATGCGGTCCTTCCCTCCGCCGAGCTTCGCCTCCTCCTTGCGGTGGCGCAAGTCCGCGACTTTCTCGTCCTTCCCCATGCGCTCGGGCGCGGAAGGCTGGCTCCGGTTAAGAATCCTTTGGCGGCGAAAGGGAAGGAACGATGGTGTGCGCCATCTCCATCGTCCGCTCGTCGCGGGCCAAGACGTCCGCCTAATGCGGGGGCTCCGCGGCCGCCTCCCAGCCCGCCTTGGGTCGGTATGCGAGCTGGCCCGCGTACGCGCCGAGGAGCGCGCCGAGCCCGCCCGCGAGGCCGCCGATGAGGAGGGCGAGGATTGGCACGATCACCGCCGCACCCGCGCCGAGGCCGAGGATCTGCACGAACAGTTCCGCGATCCGACCCGCGGGCGCCGTCACGTAGACCCACAGGATGTGGCCGGCCCAGGCGAGCGCGGTCCCGAGGAAGCCGAGCGCGAAGTCCCGCCGCGGCCGCTTCCCGAGGAACCCGCCGACGTAGCCCGCGAGGAACGCGAGTTGCCACACGCCCGTGAACACGAGGAGGATCGCGAGGACGAAGATGGCGAACAGCACGTTCCGCCACGGATGCTGCCCGCGAAGGAAGTCCACGTCAGGCCCTCCGCAGGACGAGCGTCGATTCGATCCTGTCTGCGGGCATCGCTTCGGGGCCGGCGGGGAAGACCAGGTCGTGGTACGTCCCCGCCAACCACATCTCGAGGAGGTCGTCGTAGTGCGGGCTCGCGGGGTTCCCGCTCTGGCCGCCGGGGTAGATGCCTTTCGAACGCAGGGCGGGGTGGAGGTCCGCGAGGAGCCGCCAGGACGGACCGCCGGTCGCGACCTCGCCCGCGGCGACGTTCACGGTGAGCGTGTCCCCGTCCGACGGGAAGGGCCCGCGGCCGAGCGTCTCCAGGCCCGTGAGGTGGTCGAACTGGCGCACGTGGACGTCGCCCCACCGCCACGCGGACACGTCGCCCCCGAGGTCCCCGACGAGCCCGTCGAGCGCCGCGCCCCACGCGCGCCGCACAATTTCCTGCCACGTCTCGACGATCGCCCCCGTCCGCACGTCGTCGAACCAGTGAGAGGTGTTCTCGTTCTTCAGCAAGTGCTCCATCACGTTTGGGAGCGGGAGCATGAGGTCCGTGACGTCTGCGGCCTCCCACTCGTCGCGGAAGATCTCCTCGCGGAGCGCGTTCGCGAACCGCCACCAGACCGCGGGGGCGGCCTTGTCCTTGTCCATGTGGAACGCCTCGTCCGCCGGGGCGGAGGCCCACGCGGAGAACGCCGCCAATGCCTGCGTGCACGCGGGCGTCGCGCAGCTGCCGGAGACCGCGTCCATGACGAAGGGCGCGAACTCCCGCGCCATCACGTCGAGGGTGTCGAGCTGCATCGCCTTGAACTCCTCCGCCGTGACGCGGTCGTCCGCCGCGAGCATCTCCTGGATCCGGCGGGCGCGGTACCCGGGGTCCCAGCTCCACCCGAGGTAGGGGACGTATCCGGGGTGCTGGGGCTGCTGGTTCGCGCTCAGGACGTATCCCTCCGGGGGGTCGAACGACTCCGGGTACGCCTCGAAGTCCACGAAGTCTACCCACTCGAACACGCCCGCGGATCCGTTCAACGGGAAGCGGCCGTCGAACGCGACGAGGGTGTCGGATCGGATGCGGATCGGGTACAGGCCGTTCGACCGCATCCCGATGTGTTCGACATCCGCGTACACGAAGTTCTGCGCGGGGACCGTGAAATGTTCGAGCGCGGCGCGGAACTCGGCCCAGTCCGTCGCCAAATCGATTTCGTAGAACGTGCGGAGGAGGTTCCCGGGCTCGTACCCGGTCCACCGCATCGCGAGCGTCTCCCCCCGCTCCGTCACGAGGGGGCCGTGGCCCGTCGACCGCACGTCGAGGACGACCGGGGCGCCCCCCTTCACGCGGATCACCTCGCGGCGCACGGAAAGGTCTTGCCACCCGGCGCGGGTGAGGTATTGGCCCGTCTCGTTCAGCGTCTCCAGGTAGAGGTCGACGACGTCCGCACCCACGTTCGTGGCGCCCCACGCGATCCGGCGGTTCTGACCGAGGATGACCGTGGGGATGCCGGGCAGGCTCACGCCGTTCACGTTGAACGTCCTTCCGCTCCCGGAAAGGCCGACGAGCTGGTTCTCGTACCAGATCGCGGGCAGCTGGAACTGGAGGTGCGGGTCGTTCGCGAGCCGCGGGGCGCCGGAGTCCGACCGGTCCCCAAGGATTGCCCAGTTGTTGCTCCCCGCGAGGGAACCGCCGAGGAACGACTGCGCGTCGCGGGCGCGGCGAAACAGGTCCCGCGCGGCCTCTCGGAACTCCGGGGCGAAGTGCAACGTTTGCGCGCCGACGCTCCTCGGGCCGGGACGCGGGTCGACGGGCACCTGGTAGGGACCCCAGATCGGGAACAGCTCGTTGACTGCGTCGATCCCGAGGCCCTCCGCGAGGAGGGACAGCTCGAGGTCCTCGAAGGAGCCGCTGAGGGACCACGCGAGGAGCAGCCCGACCGCGAAGGAGTCCGCGGGTCGCCACGGCCCCGGCGCGTAGTCCAGGAGCTTGAACTCGAGGGGCAGGTTCCCGCCGGCCCGGCGCAGGTACGCGTTCACGCCCTCCGCGTACGCGTCGAGGGGGACGCGGGTCGGGTCGTCGGTCGCGATCTCCTGCACGCGTTGCTCCGCGAGCGCGCCGAGCCCGATCGTCCGGACGAACGTGTCCGTCTCGAGGGCGTCGAACGAGCCGACGCGGGCGCCGAACACCTCCGCGAGCTTGCCTTCCGCCGCGCGGCGGGTGAGGTCCATCTGCCACAGGCGGTCCTGCGCGTGCACGAAGCCCTGCGCGAAGAACAGGTCGTGCTCCGTCGTCGCGAAGATGTGCGGGATCCCATAGGTGTCCCGGTACACGACGACTCGGCTGTCGAGTTCCGCGAACGCGAGTTCGAGGCGTTTCGGGTGGATCGCGCCCTCAGCGACCTCCCATAAGCCGCCGCCGGGGTTCGCGAGGCCCCCGATTGGCGGGAGCGTGCCGAGGGGGATCGAGAGGATCGTGATCAGGACGATGGAGACGATCAGGGTGAGGAGTCCGCGTCTCGTGGCCTTCCGACGGACCGCGCGCGGGTCCGGCGGGGGATGGCCGTGGGCGGGGAGCGTCTCCTGCGGCGTCCGTCCGCGCCGGAACGTGGATCCCACGCGGCCCACTCCGCGAAGGCGAACGCCGTGCGCCCGAAATAGGTTCCGGTCGTCGCCAACATCTGGACAAGTCGTCGAAAAGGCTTTACGCGGATGGACCCGTCTCGCACGGGAGGGGATGCCCTGGCGATTCTCCCGCAGGCGTTGCGGTCCGTGATCCGGAACCGTCGGCGGACGTTCTCCTCCATCCTCGGCGTCTTGCTGGCGATCACGTTCATCGCGGGCACGTTCATCGCAATCGACTCCGCGGCGCGCGGGGCGTTGAACGCGCTTCTCGCGGACGTGCCCGGGGATTTCACGGTCAGCACGAATCGCGAC
Source organism: Methanobacteriota archaeon (assembly GCA_016207545.1). Lineage (GTDB taxonomy): Archaea > Thermoplasmatota > Thermoplasmata > RBG-16-68-12 > EA-27 > EA-27. The sequence continues at coordinate 4,103 of JACQPO010000136.1, forward strand.
AGCCTCGGTACGCTCGAAGAGGACGTGGCCGCCGTCCCGGGGGTGCAGTCCGTCGTCCCCGTCGCGCGGCTCCAGATGTTCGAGGTCGGCGTGTGGAATCGCACGGTCGTCACCGCCGAGGCGTTGGCAATCGATCCTGCGAATCCGCCCAGCCCCGTGGCGGGCGGGACCGTGCGGGGCGCGATGACGTTGGCGCGGGGCCTCGTCGTGCTCACGGAGGGCGCGGCCTCCCTCCTAGACGTCGCGGTCGGGGACGCGGTGTACCTGCGACCGTGGTACGGGTTCTTCGACGCGAACCTGTCGGCCGGGGCGGTGAACGTGACCGTCGAGGGCATCCTCACCCTTCCGGCCGATCCCCTGCCGTTCATCGGAAGGCCGGGGTACAAGCCAGCCCTGGTCCTGCTCCACGTCCGCGACGTGGACTGGATCCGGACCGAGGCCGCGATTCCGTATCCGCCCTTCTGGCAGCTCGAGGTGTGGATCGACCGGGACCGGTTCATCGACCCGTACGATTTCGAGGCCACGACGCGGAACCTCGGGCGCCTCCAACGGCAGATCGAGGCCGCGGCGATCAATCAGGGGGCGTACGTCAGCGACAACATCTCGAACGCCCTCCTGACTTATCAGGCAAGCCTCGGGTCCCAACGAATCATCTTCCTCCTCTTGTCGACGCCCGTGATCCTGCTCGGGCTGTACCTCGGCGCCGTGGGCGTGGACTTGGGCCACGCCGAACGACGTCGGGAGCTCGCCGTGCTCAAGACGCGCGGCGCGGGCCGCCGCCAGGTGATCGTCCTGCTCCTCACGGAGGCGGTTCTCGGAGGTCTTCTCGCCGCCGTCGCGGGTCTCGCCCTTGGCGTGTTGCTGAGCCGGTTCGTCCTCTCGTACGTGAACCCGACGTTCAGCGCCTTCGTGCAGGCGCAGTACGGGGACATCGTCCTCTCGACGGACACGATCCTCACGGTCGCGGTCCTCAGCATGCTGTTCATGGCCGCCGTCAGCTACCGGTCCGCAAAGCGCACGGCCGGCCTCCCGATCGTCGAGACCCTTCGGTACTACGCGCCGGGGGAGACGAAGATCGAGTACCGGCCGACCGCGGACCTGATCATGGTCAACCTCGGCGTCCTGACGTACGCGGTCGTCCTGTACAGCCGGGCGAGCCCCGGCGGCTTCTTCCTGTTCCTCGTCGGGGTCATCTTCACGGTCCTCCTCCCGTTCGCGCCGATCTTCCTCACGATCGGTGCCACGCGGCTCGCGACGCGGTCCACGGGCCGCGTGTACGAATGGGCGTCCCGCGCGTGCAAGCCGTTCGCGAAGAACCTGTACAACGTGATCAACCGGAACCTGTCGCGGAACCCGCGTCGGTCTGCGAACATCGCGGTGATCATCGCCCTCGGCCTGGCGTTCGGCGTGTTCACCCTTGCGGTCCTCGGCTCCCAGCAGGCGTACGAGGTCCGGCAGATCCGCGCGGGGATTGGGGCGGACGCGGCGATTTTCGGCGGGACCAACGACACGGTGACCGCGGACGTGCGGGCTCTTCTGGGCGTCGCGGGCGTCACGCGCGTCGCCGCCGTGCCCGCGGACTCGCGCCTGTGCTGCCCGGGCGTGTGGGCCGTGGAGCCCGTGACGTTCTTCGCGGTCACCCAACCGGAGCCGTGGTACTTCGACGGCATAGGCCCCGCGGAGGCGCATGCGGTCTTGGCGACGAAGGGCCAGGTCCTCGTCTCGAAGGCGTTCGCGGACCAGGCG
>JACQPO010000013.1 GCA_016207545.1 Methanobacteriota archaeon
AACTCCATCGCCGCCCACACGGCGATTGCGCTCGCCCACGCAAAGCTCGAGGAGGCCGTCCGATGGGAGCAACGGCGGTTCGAGGCCGTCGGGGACGCCGCGAGCGACGGCGTCGTCACGTTGGACGGAGAGTTGCGGATCGCGTCCCTCTCGCCCGGCGCCGAAGCGCTCCTCGGTTGGCCGCGAGGGGAGATCGCCGGCCGGCCGTGCGGGGAGGTGCTCGGGGAGGAACTCGCGGGAATCGCCCGCAAGCTGCTCACAGGGGCGCGCCGCCAGACCGCGCCGGCGGAGCTGCGTGCGAAGGACGGTCACCCGGTTCCGTGCGTCGTGACCGCGGTCGCGCTCCCTTCGCCTGCGGGGAAGGGGGGTCCGGCGGAGGTCGTGTGCGCAGTGACCCGGGTCGAGAGACTGGATCCTACGACACGACGTCGCGAGAGAACAGAAGGAGATTGACCTCCGCGGTCGTGAACCGGGAGCGCGCCTTCAGGGTGTCGCGGTCCCCCGTGCGGATGAGTTCCACGTACAACGGACATCCCTTCGTGAGCAAGTAGATCCTCCGGAGCGCCTCGTCCGCGATGCGCGGGTTCCCGAGGAGTTCCTTCGTCTCCTCGAGGGAGAGGCCCCGCAGGTGGAGTTCCTGCACGCGGCCCGCTTCGACCGCGCGGCGGTCGTAGAATCGGCAATACGAGGGCGTGGACTCCTGCGCGAGCGCGAGGACCTTGGCGGGCGGCGACTCGCGGGCGACGTCCAAGAGGCGGGCGAAGAAGTCGACGACGTCGTCCGGCACCTCCCCGTAGTTGTCGTAGACGAGGACCGCGTCGAGGTCGTCGAGGTCCACCGCGACCGCTTCCCACGGGTCGCCCCCCGCGCGGAGCGCCTCCGCGAGCTTCGACCGCCCGCGGCCCTGCACGTATTCCGCGAGGTCCGCGAGCAACGTGGACGCGACGTCGCCGCGGCGGAGGTCCCGCCAATAGTACGGCCGCGGGGACCGCTGGAGGAACCGACGGGCGAGCGCGGTCTTCCCCATGCCGACGCCCCCGTACACGACCATCGCGGGCGCGCCGCCGCGAATCCACGACGTCAGCGCCGCCAATTCCTCGCGGCGGTTGAGGAACGTCGGCAGCCCCGGTTCGCGCGCGGTGCCGCGGTACCGTCCCGCGTCGTCGAGGTCGAACGCGATCTCGAGGATCGAGCGACCGGACGCCTTCGCGAACTGCCCGAGCGTCGTCGGCCCGCCGTCCGCGACGATTGCTTGCTCCTCGAGCGCGGCCGCGAGTTCCCGCGCGCGGCGCACGCCGGCCTCCGTGAGGTAGTACAGCTTCACCTTGCGGCCGTGGCCGCGCACCCGGCCCTCCCGTTCCTCGACGTGTCCCTCCCGCGCGAGCGCCTTCACCGTGCGCGGCACGTGGCTCCTCCGGAGCCGCGCGGCTTCCGCAATCCCCTGTTGGGAGATCGCCTCCGGCGGGTCCTTCACGTTCCAGAAATTGAGAAGGTGGAGCAGCACGCGCTCCCCGGCGGTGAGGAGCATCGCGCGCCGATGTGGCCCCTCGCTATTTAACGATAGCGCGGTGATTCCCGAACCCGCATCGGGGGATTTGCGGGAACGTGTTGGTAATTACCCGAGAACCCTTAAATAGCGCGCTCCAGGATAGACCGGACCCTCTCCTCGAAGGAGGCCCTCTCCATGCGGAAGAAGTGGTGCAATTCCGGTGTGTCGGAAGTCGTCGGCACGATCCTGATCCTGCTGATGACGGTCGTCTTGTTCGCATCAATCATCGTGTGGGTGTCGACGATCCCGACCCCGCAGGCCTCGATCCGCCTCGACATGGACGGGCAGCTCTCCCCGTTCTTCGACGGCGCGGGCAATTGGGCCGGGGCGAACATCACGGTCGTCCACCGCGGCGGCGAACGCCTCCTGGACTTCCGCACGACGATCTTCCTGCTCGTGCAGAGGGGCGGCGCGTTTACCTCGGAATCTCTGACCACGCGGGGAGAGGTGCTCGGCCTCCCGTACGGCATCGACGGCCCGGACACGGACTGGGACACGGGCGAACGGTGGACGTACACGAACTATTCCCTCCTCCCGACGGACCTCGTCCAGGTGACCGTCGTGGACACGATCCGATCCCTCATCCTGTGGAACGAGCCCCTCCTCGGTCCCGAAGGCGCCCACCCGCCGCTGTTCGTGGAGAAGTGGGCGGACCGCCTCCCGGAGACGCCGACGATTGACGTGCTGTGGACGAGGCGGACGTTCGGGATCCACGCGCGCGTGTCGGACGCGGACGGGGACCTGAACCGCAACTCCGTGTACGTGTACCTCGCGTTCCTGTTCGGCACCCCCTTACACCGGCCGCCGGCGCGGATGTACGACGACGGCGACCCGATGCACGGGGACCTGCGGGCGAACGATGGGATCTACAGCTTCCGGGATTCGAACTTGACCCCGTCGACGAGCTGGGACGGTGGCATCGTGATCTTCAACGCGACGGACCTCCGGGGCAACACGGCGACCTCGCGCCTCGTCCTCGCGGTCGAGGAGGGCCCGCCCCTGCCCGGCGGCACGCCCGGATTTGGCGGCACGTGGAACAGCACCCTGGGCGGCATTGGCCAGGGCGACAGCGGCCCCGAAGGGGACTACGGGTACAACATCTACGACGAGGCGGGCCTACCGACGGTCGATAACCCCGCGGGGACCCCGACTCGGAACTTCTCCCCCGGCGAGCGCGTGTACGTGATCGCGCGGTCCACGGTCATCCGGAACCTGGAGAACATCAACAGCTTCATCTTGCGGGACTCCGAGGGCAACAAGCTGTACCCGCCCACGAAGGAGTTTGACTCCCGGGACCCGACGAAGAACGATCCCGCGTTCACGCAGACCGCCACGACCCCCTACTTCGAATACCAATACAATTTCACCGCGCCGGGCCTCCTCGGCGCCTACGGCGTGGAGTTCACGCTCAAGGACAACGCGGGCCACGCGCCGTTCTTCGCGACGGACCGGATTTGGATCACAATCGACGGCGGCTCGCCCGTGAACTACCCGAAGATCCTCACGTACAAAGGTCCCTCCGGATGGGACCCGCGCGTGAGCGGCATCCCGTCGAACCTGATCCTGGAC
>JACQPO010000143.1 GCA_016207545.1 Methanobacteriota archaeon
CGGAGGGGGAAAAGATTTCGGGGCACCCAAACGCACTTATTCTTCCCTCGACTACGCTCGGACGAGGCGGACTCGGATGGCCTTCGCGGGGCGGGAGGTCGCGACCCTCGGCGGCGGCTGTTTCTGGTGCCTGCAGCCCCTGTTCCAGGAGCTCCGTGGCGTCGACAAGGTCGTCGTCGGCTACTCCGGCGGGCATGTGAAGGACCCGTCGTACGAGTTGGTGTGCACGGACACGACGGGCCACGCGGAGGCCGTGCAAGTCACGTTCGACCCGAACGTCGTCTCCTACGAGGACTTGCTGAAGGTGTTCTTCTCCGTCCACGACCCGACGACGCTGAACCGCCAAGGGAACGACATGGGAACGCAGTATCGGTCCGCGATCTTCTACCACACGCCGGACCAGAAGGAGACTTCGGAGCGCGTAATCAGAGAACTCGAGGCCGCCAAGCTCTGGGACGATCCCTTCGTGACGGAGGTCACGCCGTTCAAGGCGCTCTATCCCGCGGAGGACTACCATCAGGACTACTTTAGGAAGAACCCGTGGGCGGGGTACTGCCGCCTCGTCATCGCGCCGAAGGTTTCGAAGTTCCGGAAGGAGTTCCGGAAGAACCTGAAGAAGTGAGACGCCCTGCGTGGGCTCACGGGACTGGACACTCCGTAGCGCAGGCCTCAGGCGGCAAGCTGCTGGAAGAGCCGCAGGTAATCCCGCAGGTACCGCGTGATCAGGAAGTGGGTATGGACGCGTTCCCGTCCCGACTTCCCCATCGCCTTTCGCCGTTTCTCGTCACGCAGAAGCTCCACCGTTCGCGCTGCGGCCTCTTCGACCGTGGACACGAGATAGCCGTCGCGACCGTCGCGGATCTGCATCGCGATTCCCGTTGCGTTGCCGCCAACAACGGGCACGCGCTTCCATAGCGATTCGCTCACGATCAGGCCGAACCCCTCCCGCAGCGATTTCGCCAGGGCGACGTCCGTCTCCCGCTGGAGGACGTTCACCTCGAGGGCTCCCACCCCGCGAAGGTCCGTGAGGAGATGGACATCTGGGTCCTCTCCCGCATGCCGCGCAGCGCGCTCGAACCACAACCATCCCTCCGGATCGTCGCGGGCCATGGAACCGATGAGCAGGAGCTGCACGCTTGGGAATTCTTTTTTCACAATCCGGTAGGCGTCGATGACGCCCAGCGGGTCTTTCCAGGGGTCGAACCGTCCGACCTGGCTAATCACCGGACGCCCCGGGTCGAACCCGGAACGGGAGAGGACGCTGTGCCGTTCCTCCTCCGCCACGCTCCGATTCTTGGGGCTGAGGGGGTCGATTGCGGGTGGCGCGATGAACGCCTTGCGCACGAAGACGCCGGACGGCACGTACGCGTCCGCACTGAAGATAGAAGCATCGTACGCGCTGATGTAGGGCGAGAGAAGCCCGATGGCCGAGGGGTCGGGAACCGTCAGGTCGAGGTGGCACCGCCAGATCCATCGGGCCTTCCGCTCGCATAGGTCCACGAATGGGGCGGGTTGGGGGTCGTGCACCACGACGAAGTCGTAGTCGTCCTGGAACCCGGCGGCGTTGGTCTCGTTGACGTGGCGATACGTGGCGATCATCTCGGGCGTAAGGCTGATCGCGGCTCCTTGGAGTCCGTTGTGGAGGGTTTTCGTGATTTCGAAGAACGTCTTCGGGCCGGACAGGACAAACCAGTGCGCATCGAGGCCGACATCTCGGAGGAGAGGGACGACGCTGTGGAGCAGTTCCGCGACCCCGCCCCCGTAGGGGGTCGCGTTCACATGGGCAACCCGCTTCCCCTTCAGCTTGCTCGCGAGGGCGAGGATCTCCGCGTGCGCGGCCTGGCCGATGATCTCCCGATAGTCCGATAGCCGCTTCTCCACGACTTCGACTTCATCCACGATTGCACGCCCCGAGAGAAGGCCGTCCATGGCGAACCGTAATTTATCCCTTGCCCATTAGGTGCCGAGGCGAGGGGGATGGCCCGGGTCTTGGTGAAGGACCTCACGAAGCGGTACGGAGATGTCGTCGCCGTCGACCGGCTGAACCTCGAAGTGAAGGACAAGGAGTTCGTCGTCCTCCTTGGCCCGTCCGGGTGCGGGAAGACGACGACGTTGCGCAGCATCGCGGGCCTCGAGGATGTCACGGAGGGCGAAATCTACATCGGCGACCGGCTTGTGAACGACCTGGATCCGAAGCAGCGCAACGTCGCGATGGTATTCCAGAGCTACGCGCTCTATCCCCACATGACCGTGTTCAAGAACATGTCGTTCCCCCTAGAGAACGCACGGATTCGGAAGCAGGAAATCGCCCGGCGGGTAAGGGAGACCGCAGAGTTGCTCCAAATCGAGAACCTACTCGCCCGCAAGCCGAGCCAGCTCAGCGGCGGGCAGCGGCAGCGGGTGGCCCTCGGCCGAGCGCTTGTCCGGGAGCCGACGGTCTTCCTCATGGACGAGCCGCTCAGCAACCTTGACGCTAAGCTACGCGTCCACATGCGCGCGGAACTGAAGAAGCTTCAGAAGGACATCGGTGTGACGACCATCTACGTGACCCACGACCAGGTCGAGGCGATGACTATGGCGGACCGGGTCGCCCTCATGGACTTGGGCCTCCTCAAGCAGTTCGCGACGCCCCAGAACGTGTACTCGCAGCCTGCCGATGTGTTCGTCGCGGGCTTCGTCGGCAGTCCGCCGATCAACATGTTCGATTGTGACCTCGCGGACGAGGGCGTGCTCGACGCGGGGGAGTTCCGCATCCCCATCCCGCAGCCGTACCGGGAACTCGTTGCGAAAGCCAACACGAGGGAGTTCACGCTCGCAATCCGCCCCCAGGACGTCGTCGTGCAGCGGGAGCCTCCCGCGGGCGACGGAGGGATTGAGACCGAGCTCTACACGACGGAGCCGCTGGGGGACGTCGTCATCCTCGACCTCAAGGTGGGGGACCGGCTCATGAAGGTCGTCGTGAGCCCCAACTTCGACATCGAAGGCACGACCCGTCTCTGGGTTCGGTTCCCCGAGCGGAAGATTCACCTTTTCGACCGGAAGACGGGGTGGATCCTTCACTAGGGCTTTGCGGAGACGACCGTGTTCGAGGATTTGAGACGACGCCTCCTGGGAGACCTGGACCGACTCCGAGACCCCGAGGGGTTCCTGCGGGCGGGGTACCCCCGGTACCACACCCTGTTCGGTCGGGATTCCCTCATTGCCGCCTGGCAGACGCTGCGGATCGATCCGACGATCACCGCGTCCACGTTGCGGGTCCTCGCCCGGTACCAAGGACGGAAGGTCCATCCTCGATCGGAGGAGGAGCCCGGAAAAATCCTCCACGAGCACCGCTTCGACGTCGCGTCGCAGGCGGAACTCCCGGAGTGGGAGTTCCCGTACTACGGGAGCGTGGACAGTACGCCCCTCTTCCTGATCGTCGGAGACACGTATGTGCGCGAGACTGGGGACCTTCCCCTTTTGAACGAGTTATGGGACTCCTTCGCGTCGGCGTACGGGTGGATGGTCCGGTTCGGTGATGCGGACAGGGACGGGTACCTCGAGTACGAGCGCAAGAACGCTCACGGACTGTTCCACCAGGGGTGGAAAGATGGATCCGGGGATCACCTCTCCATCCAGCCACCCGTCGCGCTCGTGGAGGTCCAAGGCTACGCGTTTTCCGCCTATAGGGCCTTTGCCTCCCTCGCGGAGACGCGGGGCGAGAAGTCACAGGCGGTCGAGGCGCGGCAGCGAGCCGCCAGGATTCGCGGAACGTTCGACCGGGACTTCTGGATTGAGGACGACGGTTTCTATGCGCTAGGTTTGGATGGTGCGAAGCGCCCACGCCGGGCGGTGACATCGAACCCTGGACACCTCCTGTTCAGTGGCCTGTTGCCGCGTGAGAAGGCCCTCCGGGTTGTCGAGCGGCTTTTCCAAGAGGACCTTTGGACGCCCTTCGGCGTGCGGACTCACGCGACGTCGGAGCCGGACTTCGATCCGTTCGGGTACCACCTGGGGACTGTATGGCCCCACGACAACTGGTTCATCTATCGAGGACTGCGCGCGATGGGGCTCTCACGAGAGGCGGAACGAATCAAAGCTGCCCTGCTGCGGGCGTACGAAGAACTGGGAAGGATTCCCGAGCTGTACGCAGTCACGGACGATCGGATCCGCGACTTGTCCCGAGGGACGACAGTTACGATTGCAAACCCGATGCAGGCTTGGTCTTCCGGCGCGCTTCTCGACATGATTTCCGATCGCTGAGCCCGCCTAGCCCTTAATCGTCCAACCAATCATGCCCCGAATGTAGAACCGCTGCAGCAGGGCGTACACGATGACGGGCACCAGAAGCACCAGCACGGAGGCGGCGGAAAGGAGGCCCCAGTCGACGAGAAACTGCGAGATTCCCAGCTTGGGCACGAGCTGCGTCGCGAGTTGCTGATTCGAGGAGGGCGAGATGAGGATCAGCGCGAAGAAGAAGTCGTTCCAAACCCACATGAACTGCAACACGGCCACCGCCGCAAGGGCGGGAAGGGCCATCGGCAGAACAATCCGGTAGAAGATCTTGAAGTCCGAAGCCCCGTCGACCCTCGCCGCCTCCTCGACCTCCGTCGGGAGAGTGAGGAAGAAGTTGCGCATGAACAGAAGAATCCAGGGAATTCCCCACGCGGAGTGGACGAGAATGAGGGCGAGGTGATTGTCGAAGAGGCCTAGCTCCTCCATCTTCAGGCGGATGGGGACGGCCACCATCTGCTGTGGGATCGCCATCAGCAGCACGATGAAGAGGAACAGGTAGCTCATCGTCGTCCACGTCAGCCGGCGACGGAAGCGGAAGCGCGCAAACCCGTAGGCAGCCAGCGTCGCCACGAACATAGGGACAAGCGTCGAGGGAACCGCGACGAGGAAGGAATTTCGGAACCCTTGGGAGAGCGGGAACGTGGGGTCGTTCCATGCCGCGTCAAAGTTCGCCACGGTGGGGTTGAAAGACCCAACGTTCCACCAGCCGTACAAGATTTCGTCGAACGGCCGGACCGCAGCCATCAAGACGCCGACAAAAGGGATCAGCCAAAGGATGCCGATCCCCCAGGCGACGGTGTGCACGAAGACCCTGCGCACCCTCTGACCCACCCTCGGCGAGAGAAAAGCGGCGCGCGGCCGCAAGAGCTTCGGCAATCGGATATCGATCCCCTGCAGGCGTCGGAATGGAGCCTTGGCGGCGGAAATCGACCGGGCGAGGACTCGCCGAACGGGGCCGGCGCGTGGGCGTTTCCGGCTCCCTGGGGCGGGACCGGGGATCATCCTCCGGAACGTGAAGACGGCGAGGACCAAGGTGAAGACGGTCAGCAGAGTCGCAACGACCGCTGCGAAACTGTAGTTCCTGGGATCGAAAAGGCCATTAAAGAAAAACCGGAACATCTGGAGGGCGAGCACATCGGCGGCGCCGCCCACCCCGCCATCCCGGTTCGCCGCGGTGATGATAATGTCGAAGATCTTGAGCTCCCACAGGACCGTCATCGTGACCACGACGAGCGTGATCGGTCGCAGAAGGGGCCACGTGACCTTGCGAAAGGTCTGCCATGATGAGGCCCCATCGATCTTCGCGGCTTCGAAGTAGTCCTTGGGAATCGTCGTCAGCCCGGCGGAGTAGACGATTAGGCTGAATCCGGCCCAAAGCCAGACGGAGCCCAGAATCAGCCCGAACAACAAGGTGTTGGGAAAGGCGATCCACTGGACGGCCAGGGAGTCGACCCCGAGAAGGCCGAACACGGCGGGAACGACACCAGATTTCTCGTCAAATAGGAATCGGAGGAACACGCCGCCAACGATGAGTGGCGTGACCATGCCCAAGAAGATGATCGACTTTATGATCGACGAGCCGCGCACGTTCTGCAGAATGATCGCGAGGAAGAGGCCTGTGAACAGGGAAAGGGGCAAGTGTATTGAGATCCACAACAGGTTGTGGATGAGGGTTCCAAAGGGGATGCGGGCGTCCCGGAGATCGATCGTCCTGGGACTCGACAACACGCTCTCGTAGTTCGCCAGGCCGACGAACCCGCCACCCGGAGATGACAGGAAGCTCAGTGCAAACGTCTGCGCAACGGGGATGATGACGAGGAAAAGCAACAGGAGGAAGGCAGGAACGAAGAAGATGCTTCGCACTATGGGCGCCAAAAAGGAAGAAAGGGGGCGCTGCGCGCCCCCGACCGACTTCATGGCTTAGGCCGCTTCGATGTTCGCCAGCACAGTGTCGAGTTGGGACGGATCGGACCACAGGAGCTGTAGCTGGCTCCAGAACGTGGTCTGGAAAGCCCCACCGACTGTGTCGTCAAGGTCCGACAGGATGTCCTTCCCCGTCAGAAGCTTCGCGACCTCCGCGTCCACGGCGGGATACGCCGTCAGCGGCACGTTGAGCACCGTGGCCAGGTGGCCGCCCTGCCGGACCTGCATGGTCTGGGCCGTCGCGCTCGCCAGGAACTGGGCCAACTGCTTCGCCTCGGTCAGCTTGGTCGCGTACTTCGGGACGAAGAAGTAGTCCGCGCCGAACACGATGCCCGTGGTCCCGGGCGCCTCTGGTAGGGAGAACACGCCGAGGTCGCTCGGGTCCGGCACCATGCCCGTGATCCAGCTTCCCATGAAGTACAGGCCGTAGTCGCCGTTCCACCACTCCGTCACGCCCGTGTCCCACTGGCGCGGCGCGCTCCAGTAGCCGCCTTGCAGGGTCGGGACGAGGTTGTTCGCGAACACGTTCCGCACCGAGGTGTCCGTCCAGGCCAACGTCCTCGCGGTCAGTTGGCGGTGCATGTTCGGCCCGCCATACGTGGCGATGAAGTGCTCCGTGACGTCGGACAGGGGCCATCCCACGCCGTCGCCGCTGATGATCGCCTCGTTCGTCACGAGCGGGTCGATCGCGGCGAGCAACGAGGTAAATTCCGCCCACGTCGTCGGCGGCTGGAGGTTGTTCGCAGCGAAGAACGATTGCCGGTACCAGAAGCCGGGTTTCACCTTCCCCGTGTACGCGCCACCGTAAATTGCGGTCCCGACCTTCAACGGGTCGAGGGCGCCTGGCGCGTAATTCGCCTCGTTGATCGTAGTCGCAAGGTTCTCCGCGTGTCCCTGTTGCCCGAACGTCTTGACGAAAGAGCTGGGCATGAAAATCAGGTCTGCGGGGGCCCGCTGCGCGGCGAAGTCGAGTGGGAGGCTCGCCTGCAAGTCCTCCTGCCGTTGCGTGATGAACTGGTAGCTGATCCCGGTCTGACGACTGAACAGGTCGAGGACCGGGAGGAACGCATCCCTCTCCGCGCCTGCCCAAGGCCCGATTACCTTCAGCGGCACGGGAGACGGACAGTTGAAGTTCGCATCCCGCGGCTGGCCGTCAGGGCACGCGGGCAGTTCTTCCGGCGGAATCTGGACGGTCTGCGGGAATGCGTAGAACACGGTCGCAGCAGTAATCAGGTTCGTGACAACCAACACAACAAGGAGTGTCACAACCAGCTTGCCGGCAGATCTTGGGGCCGCTTGCCCCCCGGTCACACCCTCCGGCCCACCGCCTCCCTCACCCGGTGTCGCCAACGCGCTTCCTCCTCCGTGCAGTGCCGGGGGCAAGGATGCGCACATCGCCTAAATACTCTTGCCAGAAACAAAATAGACCAATAGGTCCGTCCATGGACGGGCGTCGCGTGATGGCCCGCGCTCAGGCTGGAGGGCGAGGACCGCGAATCCCTTTCCCTCACGGAATCCGCAGCCGCATCTCCCACGTGCGCTCGAACCCGAACCTGCGGTACACGCTGCGTCCATGGGTCGACGCGTGGAGCGTGATTCTCGTATACCCGTGTTCTTGGCACCACCGGATCGCCTCATGCACGATATCCGTCGCGAGGCCCCGACCGCGGTATTCCGGCTCACTGTACATGGACATCAGGTACGGGACCTGTCGGTGCGTCCGACCGGGACGCGGCTGCACAGGCTGCAACCACAAAGCCCCGCTCGCGACCGCGCGGCCCTTAGAATCCTCTGCGATCCATCCGAGAAAGCGCCCCGTTTTCATCCGTTGGCGGGCCCACCGGCGGTAGACGGGGTCCGCCGCATCGAGCGCCTCCTCCTCCCGCTCACCCATGTCCTCCCACATTCGTCGGCGGTGGAGGACGAGGACATCGAGGTCCCGCAAGGTCGCTCGACGGATTCGGAACCGGGCCACGGGCGGCGCAGTGCAGAGCGCGATTTCTAGTTTGGCCCATCACCCAAAGGCACTTAACCGCCACTCGCTTCGTTCGGCCCATGGGCGAGAACCGCCTCGCGAAGGAGAAGTCCTCGTACCTCCGGAGCGCCGCCCACCAGCCCGTCGACTGGTATCCGTGGGGCGAGGAGGCATTCCGCAGGGCAAAGACGGAAGACAAGCCGATCCTGCTCGACGTCGGCGCGGTGTGGTGCCATTGGTGTCACGTAATTGATCGGGAGTCGTACGAGGACCCCGAGGTCGCGACGATCATCAACGAGCGGTTCGTGCCCGTGAAGGTCGACCGGGACGAGCGGCCTGAGGTGGACGCACGGTACCAGCAGGCCGTGCAGGCCCTCACGGGGCAAGGAGGCTGGCCGCTCACCGCGTTCCTGACGCCGGACGGGAAGGTGTTCTACGGGGGCACGTACTTCCCGCCCGTGGAGGCGTACGGTCGGCCGTCGTTCAAACGCATCCTCGTCGCGGTCGCAGAGCATTACAAGAAGGAGAGAGCGGAGGCGATGAAGGACGCGGACGCGTTGCACCGCGCCCTCTCGCAGCGCCTCCCGATGGTCGCGCGGGAACCGTTGGACGAGGGCCTCCTGTTCACGGTCGAAGAGCAGCTGCGCGCCTCCTTCGACCGCGTCCACGGCGGGTTCGACGGCGCGCCGAAGTTCCCGCACCCGGGAACGATCGAGTTCGTCCTCGCGCGGTTCTGGCGGTCGCGCGATGAGTCGCTGAGGGAGATCGCGACGAAGACGCTCACGGAGATGGCCCTCGGGGGCGTGTACGACCAGGTCGGCGGCGGGTTCCACCGGTACTCCACGGACGCGCGGTGGATCGTCCCGCACTTCGAGAAGATGGCGTACGACAACTCCGCGCTCCTCGAGAACTACGCGCACGCGTACCAGCTCACGGGCGACCCGCTGTACAAGGAGATCGCGGAGGGGATCGTCTCGTGGGTCTCCGCGACCCTCTCCGACCCGGACTGCGGCGGCTTCTACGCGAGCCAGGACGCGGACATCGGCCCGGACGACGACGGGGATTACTTCACGTGGACGCTCGAGGAGTTGAAGGCCGCGCTGCCCGAGGAGGAGGCAAAGGCCCTCGCGCTGTACTACGACGTGCGCGAGGTCGGCGAGATGCGCGACCGGCCGGGGCGAAACGTCCTGTACGTGGACCAGAGCCCGGAGCAGATCGCGAAGGCCCTCGGAATTCCCGTGGAGCGCGTGCGCACGCTCATCCGCGACGGGAAGAGGCGGATGCTCGAGGCGCGGACTCGGCGCCAGACGCCGTTCGTGGACCGCACGGTGTACGCGAACTGGAACGGGATGTTCCTCGCGGCGTACTTCGACGCGTACGCGGCCTTGGGCCTCGAATGGTGCCGCGACTACGGGGTCCGCACGCTCGAATACCTGCTCCGCACGATGTATGTGGAGGGCGAGGGGTTCTACCACCAGCTCGCGGAGGGCGAGCGACGCGTCAAGGGACTCCTCGATGATCAAGTGCAGATGGCCCGTGCGCTCTTGGCGGCGTTCGACGTCACCGCGAACCCGAAGTACCTGGAGGTCGCGGAGGCAGTGGCAGCGCTCCTGAAGCAGCATTGGTGGGACGACGTCCTCGGCGGGTTCTTCGACGTCTCCCCGACGTTGCGCGAGGACGAGGGGGTGGAGACCCTTAGGACGCCGTACAAGCCGATCCAGGACGCGCCGACGGCCGCAGCGAATCCCGTGGCGGCGCTCGCGTTCGGAAAGCTCCGCGCGGTCACCGGCAAGGATGGGTACGGCCAGACGCAGGAGGCGATTCTCAAGACGTTCGCGGCGGATTGCCAGCGATACGGCGGCCTGTTCGCGGGCACCTACTTCCTTGCGCTCGACTTCTACCTGAACCATCCCGCGCAGGTCGTGATCACGGGGGCTCCGGAAGAGGAGAGGACGAAGGCGCTTCGATGGACGGCCCTCAACGCGTACCATCCCGGCAAGACCGTGCTCCTCGCGGACGGCGGGTACATGCCGGAGGCCGCGCGGGCGATGATGGAATCCCCCCTTGCGAAGGACGGGCCGGTCGCGTTCGTCTGCAAGGGCACGACGTGCGCGCCGCCGACCGCAGACCCCGCGCAGCTGCGGAAAGTACTTTCGACGCCCTGACCGCGCGGATAAAGGTAGGTCCGCGCCATCCCGATGCGGATGGAGGTCGAAGCCGCCCCCGTGGGATCCCGCGAGGTCCAACGGGAGCTGAACTGCACGGTGTGCCGCGGGGACTGGAAGCACTGCCGGCTCGCGACGTGCCCGTACCTGGCGGACGTGCGCCGCTGGTTCCAAGAGCAGGAGCCGCTCGCGTCCACGAACCTGTTCGGGGCGTCCCCGCCGAGCGCGTTCGTCGGCTCGTACGGGTGGCCCCGCGTCCTCGCCGGCCCGCTCGTCCCTCCCGTCGTCGACGACACGTCCCTCATGGACGCGCCGGAACAATGGATCGGCCACGATCTCCCGGAAATCCTGCGGTTCCGGCTGAGCCTCGTCCGCGGGAAGGCCTCGCGGCGAATCTTGGACGCGCGATCCCCAGACCCGCTTCTCCGAACGGTCCAGGAGGGCGCGATGGCGGCCCGGCCCGTGGACACGGAGTTGTGGCTCGCGAAGCGCCCCGTCCTCGAAGGGCCGTTCAGTGCGCGGGCGCCCCCGACGGGCCCGTCCGCGGAGATCCGGAAGCTCGCGCTCGCGGGGAACCCGAGCGTGCCGCGACGCGTGGACTACGTCGTGAGCGACACGGACCTCCGCGCGGGCGAGGGCGTCACGGACCTGTACCGCCACGGGATCGGGCAGAGCCACATCACTCGCCTCTTCAGCGTCGGCCTCCTGGGGATGGCGAAGCGGCGCACCCTCGTGCCGACGGAGTGGAGCATCACCGCCGTGGACGACATCCTCGGGAAACGGCTCCTCGACCAAGTGCGCACCAACCCGTGGATCGACGGGTTCCTCGTGTTCGGCGCGACGGGATTCGGGAACAACGTGCAAATCCTGCTCGCGCCGAGCGCGTGGATGTTCGAGGGGCTGGAGGTGTGGAGCTACGGCCCGAACTCGTACCCTGGGCAGGACCACGAGTTCTTCTACGGGCGGACGGACTATCCGCGAAACCTGGAGGGCGCGTACCACGCGGTGCGCCTGCCCGTGCTCGAGTACCTCGCGCGGGAACGCCGCCAGGCGGGCGCGATCGCATTCCTCGAGGTGTATCCGGACTGGATTCCCCTCGGCGTCTGGCGGTTCCGGGAACTCGCACGCGCCGCGCTCGCGAAGCCGCCCGTGCGGTTCGACCGAATCGACGACGCGCTCGCCGCGCTCCCATCGCGGCTCAAGTTGCGGATAGAAAACTATCGCGCGAAGAGCGTGCTCCTGCGGTACCTGACGGACCAGAGGCGGATCACGGACTACGCGCGGGCCGCCTGAGGAGGGCCCGCCGCGAGCTCCGCCTCGAGTTTGCCGCGCAGCTCGGGCGGAATCGGAATCGGCTTCCTCGCCTGATAGTCGTACGCGACCTGCACGGTCTCCGCGGCCCCGAACAGCGTCCCCGTCTCCTTCCCGCGGATCTCGTACCGGAACGTGAAGCTGGAATCCCCGATCCGCGTGGGCCACACGGTCACGAGGACGTTCTCGCTCAGCCTGATCGGCGCCTTAAAGTCGCACGCCGCGTGGGCGAGGATGAACTCGAACTCGTCAAGGGACTCGATGCCGCCGCGCATCTCCCGGTAATACTCCGTCCGCGCGATCTCCAGGTACGTGAAGTAGACCGCGTTGTTCACGTGTCCCATCCCGTCGAGGTCGCGGAAGCGGACGGGAATCTCCGCGGCGAAGGCCATCGCGTCGGCAATGGGGGACCGCCTAAAAGGTTCGCGGCTCCGCGGCCTTATATCTCGCGGGGCCATCGCCGCCAAAGTGGGCCCGACGCCCGCCTTCCGGCCGCGCGCGTTCCTCCTCGCGACATGGGCCCTCAACGTGTGCATCAACGCGTTCTACATCGCGCCGTCGCCCGTGTTCCAGGACATGATCGAGGAACTCGGCATCACGAACGCCCAGGCCGGCTCCCTCATTTCCCTGTACCTCCTCGCAATCCTTCTGTTCCAGATTCCCGGCGGCTACACGAGCGACCGCGTGGAGCCGCGGAAGACGATCGTCGGGGGTTGCCTCGTCCTCCTCGGGCTAAGCGCACTCATGACCGCAATCCCGAGGTACGATGTCCTCCTCGCGCTCCGCTTCTTGGCGGGAATCCCCGTCGCGTTCATCTTCGCCCCGTCCGCGTTCCTCGTCTCCCGCGCGTTCTCGAATGCGCCCGGGCGGGCCGTCGGCATCTTCCTCTCCGCACCGCCAGCGGGCGTGGCCATCGGAAACCTCCTCGCCCCGGCAATCGCCGAGGCCTTCGGATGGCCCGCCGTGTTCGTCGCGTTCAATCTCCCGCTCCTCGCCATCCTTCCGTTCTTCTCGCACATCGCGGAGTCGCTTCCGCCCCGCGCGCACGAGAGGTTCGCCCTGTCGGACTACGTGGCCGCGTTTCGGAAGCGAGAGCTTTGGAAGGTCGGTCTCGTGTTCGCAAGCAGCTATGCGGCGTACATCTTCTACGCGAGCTGGACGCCGTCGTACCTGAAGGAGACGCTCCACATCGTGCCCCTCGTCGCGGGCCTCATCTCCGCGGCAATTCCCGCGGCTGGAATCTTGTCGCGACCGCTCGGCGGCCACCTAGCAGAGACCAGATTCCGGAGAGACAAACGATGGGTGCCCGGCGTCGCGTTCGCATCCCTTGCCGTAGTGAGCCTCGCCATCCCTTTCCTCGGCCTCGCGGGCATCCCGCTGCTCATCCTCTCCGGCTTCCTCGCGCAGTTCCCGTTCAGCGTATACTACCTGTTCTCCGCGCAAATCATGCCGAAGCGGTTTGGCGGTACCGCGTTCGCGTTCATGAACACGATCTCCATCCTTGGCGGTGCGATCAGTCCCGCCCTCGCGGGCCACCTGCGCGACGTAACCGGCACGTTCGCTGCGGCATTTTTCATGATCGCCGCAAATGCGGTTCTCGGACTCGTTCTCATCGCGGCCGTGCGGGAGCGCTAGTCACCGCGCGAGCACTGCGTGCTCGTACCGCATCCGTCCAAAGATGCAACGGAGGAGATGTTCGGCAGACTTTCCGTTCAAGTCCGGATGCCACCCTCGGATGAGCCGGTCGCGCGCGCGGAAGCTGCCGTCACCAATCGCCCACGCGTCGCATTCCCACTGCGAGCCCGTCACGTCGAACCCAACAATCTTAGCAGCTCCGTGGACCGTCCCTAGGAGGACGAGGAGGGCCAGCGGACGAACGTCCGTGCGGACCGCGTGCTCGTGAAGCAAGTTTCGAATCGTCCGTGCGGCTGCCGCGGGTGTGCGCGAGCGTCGGTCGCTCAGCACGTCGTGCAGGAAGAACATGTCCCCGAGATTCCCGTTCGCCACGTAGGCGGTCGTCCGCGAGAGCCACCAAATTGCAGGCACCCGCAAGCCCAATTCCGACGCCACGGGCTGGCCCTTTGCAAGGAGGACGCCGTCCCGGAACCGCATGGCGACGGATAAGGCGCCCGACTCCGGGCACCCACGCGCGTACTCGACCTGCAGGAGGCGGCCCCCCGGGGAGAAATGACCGGGACGTGTGTCCATGACCGCGCGCGGCATCCTCGGATACTCGGACTTCTGCCCGGCGCGGGGCACAGGGCGGGCATGGCGTCGAGATGGCTTATAGACTGGTTTCCGCCCGAGTCAATCACGCCCTCACAGCTTCTCGAACTCGTCCGTGAGGGGAATCCGAACGCGACGGGACGGGTCGCCCCGGAACTCCTTCATCGGCGGCAAGGCCTTCGCCGCCAACTCCGTGTAAATCCGCCAGGACAGCCCGATCCGGATGCGGTGGTGGTCCTCTGCGTCCTTCAGCCGGCGCGCCGGCACACCCGCGATGATCGAGTTCGCGGGGAATTCTGCGCCCTCCGGCACGACGGTGCCCGCCGCGACGATGGACCCCGAGCGAATCTTCGCACGGCTCGAGATCGTCGCGTTCATCCCGATGAGGCAGTCGTCCTCAATCGTGCACCCGTGGACGACCGCCGCGTGCCCCACGGTGATTCTGTTTCCGAGAACGGCGGGATTCCCCTTGTCCACGTGGACGACCGCATTGTCCTGGATACTACAGTACTCCCCGACAACAATCTGGTCCAGGTCACCTCGAAGGACGGCGCCGTACCAGACGCTGCTCCCCGCCCCAATCGTAACGTCCCCCACGATGTCCGCGGTCGGGGCGACATACAGCATCGCGGGCGGAACCGGGGGGCAAGCCTTCATCC
>JACQPO010000140.1 GCA_016207545.1 Methanobacteriota archaeon
CGGGCTTCCGCGCGTTCGGGGCGTTCGTCTATCCGCAGGGCAACACGATCGTCCACGACCCGGGCCTCGGCGCGAAGACGTACCTCGCGCCTCTCCCGGAGACCGCGAACGTCGCCCCGTCGATCGTCGCGGCGCTCCAAGTGGCGGTCGTGGCCGTGGCCTTGATCCCCGCCCTGCTCCTGCGGCGCCGGGCGCGCGGGGGGGCGGGGATGCCTCCCCGCCTCTCTCCGAGGTGAGGAGGTGGAGGTACGAGTATCGGTCATGGCGAAGCGCCCGTCCGTATGGACGGAACTTCGCGAGCTGCTCGCCCATCGCGAGCATCGGGAGGAGACAAAATGCGAACGTTGTGGATCGCGTGCGCGCTGACGCTGGGGTTGGCGCTCGCGCTGACGACCGGGCTCGGGGCGATGACGCAGGTCGCGCCCGTCGCTCCCGAACGCCCGGGGACCCAGGACTTGGGAACGGACACCGGAACGGACGCGGGGACGGACGCCGGAACGGATACGGGCCCTGGCACGGACCCGGGCGTACTTGACGACGGGGTCGAGGACGAGCCAGAGGTCGTCACGATCGGCGTCGCGGTCCGCTGGGGGTACTTGGACGGCCCTGCGTACGCGGTGCTCGAGGGACGCTGGCGGTTCAACGAGACCCGCACGGGCGGGATGTTCCTCGGCCGGTGGCACATCGTCGACGGGGAGGCGAGCGGCTTCTTCGGCGGCCACTTCACAATCCCGGACGACGGCCACGGGCGGTTCCGCGGCCGGTGGAACTTCACGGACAGCGAGAACGGCGGCTTCCTTGCGGGCGCATGGGTGCGGGTCGACCGCGGCCACGGCTTCTTCAAGGGCCGGTGGAACTTCTCGGACGGGACCGAAGGCGGCGTGCTCGCCGGGATGTGGGCCGCGCTCTCCGAAGACGGCGGCGGACTCCGCGGCCGGGCGATCGCGGCGTCGAGCCTCGACGCCGTGAGCTGGGACGGCTCCCTGTCCGTCTCGAACGGGACCGTTGAGGTTGTCCGCACGATCCGCTGGGAGACCGGCGGCGACCGAGAGCACGGGACCGCGGACGAAGTGCTGCCGCAGGAGGAACGGAACACGGTCGCGTGGCGGTCCACGACGACCGTGAACTGGGACGGGCTCCTGTTGGCGATCCGCATGCCCAAGTTGGACCCCACGGCGACCGTCACGCTTCACACGGAGCAGGGGAGCTTCGAGTGGGCGGCGTCGACGCTGCCGGGGTTGCACGTGCGCGAGGTTGTCGACGAGTTCGGCCATGCGATTGAAATCCGCGCGTTCCTGGTGGAGCGGTTCGAAGGCCACGAGTTCGCGGCGTTCGGCGTCGGGCTCCGGTGGGGCACGCTCGACGCGAGCGGACGGGACGAGCCGGGCGAGGGCGTCACGTGGGAAGGCCGGGCGACCGTCTCGGCGGGCGGCCTGAAGGTCGTGTTCCCCGTCTCCTTCGAACGGGGCGACCAGATCGTGCCGCGGGAAGACCGGACGTTCGTCGCGTGGAGCACGACGACCACGACGGGCTGGGACGGCCTTGTGCTCGTCGCGTTCGTGCCGCTCGACGTGCTCGCGGAGGCGACGTTCTCCGTTCATCTCGGCGATTTCGCGCAGACGTGGACGTTCGAGGACCTCGTCGGGTACCACCGGATCCCGTTGGACGACGCGGGCCACGAGCTTGAGGTGCACGCGGTGCGTCTGTAGGACGGACGGCGGCGGGCCTCGGCCGCGCCGCCCTTTCCCCTTTTGCATCCATCTACGAACGATGAAATAGGAACCGCCGGATACGGCCGGCAACCCCATGGCGGAGCTGAGCGCGGAGTGGACCGCGGAGCTGAAGAAGGGCTCGATCCAGCTGTGTCTGCTCGCGCTGTTGGCGGGACCGCCGAAGTACGGATTCCAGATGATCAAGGAGCTTCGGGAGCTGTCCCACGAGTTCTTCGACCTCAAAGAGGGGACGTTGTACCCCGCGCTGCGCCGGCTCGAGGAGCGGGAGTTCGTGAAGGGCGAGTGGATCGAGCGCGAGGCGGGGGTCCCGAGGAAGTACTACACGCTCACCGCGCGCGGCAGGCGGGCGCTCGAGGAGGCGCGCGCGGTGTGGTCCGAGATGGCCCACAGCGTGGACCGCGTGTTGCGGGGGTCGCGATGACCGGCATGGACGCGTACCTCCAGGAGGTCCGCCGGAAGATGGTCGGCATGGAGCCCCACGTGCGGGAGGATGTCCTGCGGGAGCTGCGATCCCACCTCGCGGACGCGATCGCGGACGGGGGGGAGCAGGCGGTCCTTTCGGCCCTCGAGCCCTCGGCCTCTGTGGCCGCCCGGTACAAAGACGTCTATGGTTATGGCCTCCCGTTCCAAGCGATGTTCGTCGCCGCCGCCATGGCCCTGGCGGTGCTCACGGTCCCCGTCCTCGGACTCGCGGAACCGCTCGCGTCGATCGCCTCCGTCGGCCTCCTCACGCTCCTCGTGTCCTACTTGCTCGCGTTGGCGGTGAAGGCGGGAGCGGTCGTCGGGCTCGCCGCGGGCGTCGCGGCGTGCATCGCGCGCGTCGGGACCGTCGTGACCCTGCAGGTGATCGTTGCCCTCGCACCCGTGACGGATGCGCGAGGTTGGCTGCTGTTCGCAATCGCCTCCCTCCTCCTCATCCCCATCGGCTACCTGCCCGGCCGCGCGAAGGAGAAGTGGACGCGGCGCGACGTCACGCTCTGAGCCGCCTGCGGTAGTCCGCCACGATCGTGGCGTGGTCGAACGCGAGCCGGGGGACGCGGTTCATCGGGACGAGGCGGACCGCGGCGGCATCCGTCGATGCCGCCAAGCGGCCTCCGTAGGCCTTGAGCTCGTACGCGACGGAAATCGTGTGGCCCCTCGGATCCCGCTTCGGATTCCCGTACACGCCGACGAGGCGGGTCACCTCCGCATGGAGCCCGGTCTCCTCCTGCACCTCGCGCTCCACGGCCTCCTCGAGCCGCTCCCCGAACTCCACGAACCCGCCCGGGAGCGCGTACATGCCGAAGAACGGCTCCTTCCCGCGGCGGACGAGGACGAGCTTCCCTCGGTGCAGGACGAGGGCGTCCACGGTGATGCGCAGGGCGTCCCACGCCACGGGCTCACTCCAGGCTCGGCATCTTGAGGCCCGTCTTCTGCGCGAACGCGACCGCTTCCTCGTACCCCGCGTCCGCGTGGCGGACGACGCCCAAGCCGGGGTCCGTCGTCAGCACGCGTTCGATCCGCGCGGCCGCCTGGCGGGTGCCGTCGCACACGAGCAGGGCGCCCGCATGCGTCGAATACCCGATGCCGACGCCGCCGCCGTTGTGCACGGCGATGAGGTCCGCGCCCGCGGCCGTGTTGAGGAGCGCGTTCAGGATCGGCCAGTCCGCGATCGCGTCGCTCCCGTCCTTCATCCCCTCCGTCTCCCGGTACGGGGACGCGACGGACCCCGCGTCGAGGTGGTCCCGCGTGATGACGATCGGGCCGCTCAGCTTCCCGGAGCCGACCATCCTGTTGATGACCTTCCCGAAACGTGCGCGCTCTCCATAGCCGAGCCAACACACGCGCGACGGCAGGCCTTCCCACGGGAGGTGCGCCTCCGCCATCTCAATCCAGTTCACGAGTTGGCGATTGCTCGCGAATTCCTTCCGGACGACCTGGTCCGTCTTCAGGATGTCCTCCGGGTCGCCCGTGACCGCGACCCATCGGAACGGTCCGCGGCCCTCGCAGAACATGGGTCGGATGTACAGCGGGACGAACCCCTTGAACGCGAACGCGTTCTGTACGCCCGCCTCGAGCGCCTGTGCGCGGATCCCGTTCCCGTACTCGAACACGACCGCGCCGCGCTTCTGGAACTCGAGCATCGCGCGGACGTGGATGCCGATCGACTCGAGGGAGCGGCGCTTGTACGCCTTGGGGTCCGTCTCCCGAAGCTCCGCCGCCTCCTGCACGGAGAGACCCCGCGGGATGTAGCCGCCGATCGGGTCGTGGGCGCTCGTCTGGTCCGTGACGACGTCCGGCGTGATCCGCCGATTCAGGATCTCCGGATGGACCTCCGCACAGTTCCCGAGGTAGGCGACGGTCTCCGCGCGTCCCTCCCGCTTCGCGTCCTTCGCGATCACGAGCGCCTCCTCGAGGTCGTGGACGAGGTGGTCCACGTACTTCTTCGCGAGCCGTCGCGCAATCCGCGACTCGTCGACCTCGACCGCGAGGCACACGCCGCCGTTCATCTTCACCGCCAACGGCTGCGCGCCGCCCATCCCGCCGAGCCCGCCCGTGAGGACGAGCCGTCCCTTCAGGGCGCCGCCGAAGTGCTGGCGCGCGCATGCCGCGAACGTCTCGTACGTCCCTTGGATGATCCCCTGGGACCCGATGTAGGACCAGCCGCCAGCGGTCATCTGCCCGAACATGGTGAGGCCCAGCTTCTCGAGCTCGTAGAACGTCTCCCACGTGGACCAGCGGGGGACCAGGTTCGCGTTCGCGATGAGCACGCGGGGCGCGTTCGCGTGCGTGCGGAACACGGCCACGGGCTTCCCGGACTGGACGAGCAACGTTTCGTCGTCCTCGAGTTCCTTGAGCGCCTTCACGATGCGGTGGAACGCGTCCCAACTCCGCGCGGCCTTGCCCGTGCCGCCGTATACGATGAGCTCCTCCGGCTTCTCCGCGTTCTCGAGGTTGTTCTCCAACATTCGGAGGATTGCTTCCTGCCGCCAGCCTTTGCACCGGACGTGCGGGCCCCGCGCGGCGAGGATGCGCTCCACGGCAGCACCATGCCCCCCGCGCCCTAAAGGGTTTCCCTCGTCCTCCATCGAGTCGCGTTCCGCTCGCGACCGTGTGCGAAATTCACTAATATGCACGAAGCACATGCCTCACGGGGGAGGAGGGGGAGTCGTTGGAGGACCGAGACGGTGCGGTCTCGCCGAAGTCGAGGCTACTAGGGGTGCATGCTTCGGGACGGGTTTCGGCGAGGTGGCGCGGGAAGGCTTCGCGGCCGCCTTGGTTCGGCCGACGGATCTTCCACGCGTTCCTCCTCGCGGGGGTGGCCCTCCTGTTCCTGGGTCTCGGATGGACCTGGGGCGCGTTCAACGCGACCCAGGAGAGCACGTTCACGCTCCCCGCGGGCGAGGGATGGCACGCCGTCCTCGAGTTGAACGTCGCCGACGGGGCTCGGCTTTCGGGCAAGTTCACCGTGACGTCCGGCATCGTGGACCTGTTCCTCTTCACGGAGGACCAGTACGCCGCGTTCTGGAACGGGGACCCGTTTCGAATCCTGCTTGCCGTGACCTCGGAACGGAGCAGCTTCTCCCTCGCCCTCCCCGAACCGGGGAAGCACTTCCTCCTGATCGACCACGGGGCGGGGTTCGAATGGGTGACGCAGCAGGTCCGCTTGGAATGGCAAACCGTCGACCTGCATCCCCCGTTGCTCGCCGTGGGCTTCGCCGCAGTCGTCGTCGGCGTCGAGCTGGTCATCGGCGGCTTCAAGGTCAAGGGGAAGGCGAAGCGCCTCCGGTTCGCCGGCGCGCTCGCGCCCCGATCCCCGTAGGCCGAGGCCGTCCGAGGGACATCCTCGGCGTCCGAGCGCAGAGGAGCCTCACAGGCGGGACTGGACGATGTCGTCGACCCCGTGGGCAACTTCCCCCGCGCGCCGGAGGAGCGTTTCGAGTTCCTCTTCCCGCGTGGCCCGCCACCCCTGATCCGCAATCGACGCGAGGTTGACCCGCGCGTTCAGGGCGGCTCCGCGCATCGCCGCCTGCGCGACCAGGGCCGCCACCCCCGCATCCGTGATCGCGCTCCGATTCCCCTTCTCGGCGGCCTCCGTCGCAAGCTCGAGGGCCTCCAGGCAGGCCCGCATGGTCTGGAGGGGCACCTCCGTAGCGCGCCTGTATGCGGCCTGCATCGCCTCCTTCCGCGCGGCGCGCTGCCCGTCCGTCCCTCTTGCCATGCGCATGGCGGCCACGACCTCGTCGTATGCCCTGGCGTCCTCGTCCGCGAGGAAAAGAAACCGGGCCTGCAACGTCTTGCCCCGTGCCTCGATCACCGCCAAGTCGGACTGAACGCCCTCGTATCCTTGCTTTCCCGCCGCCAAATTGGCGACCATGCGGGAGAGGGCCGCGCTCATCGCCCCGCAGATTGCGCTGACGGACCCGCCGCCAGGCGTCGGCGACGCAGAGGCGACGCGTTCGAGAAAGTCCTCGAGGGATTCCGGCACGTCCGCGGCAATTATCGAGGGACGGAAATAGTCTCCGGACGCCTCATTCGCGGAGGCGGTTCTCCAGGATCTGCCGCGGGTCGAAGTTCTCGAGCTTCAGGCGGTTCACCGGGTCCGGCGGGAGCGAATCCTCGGGCACGAGGCCTACGATCTCCGACGCGACGACGGGAATCCCGAGCTTGCTTGCGTGCTCCGAGACCGCATCGAACGCTTTCGTGATTGAGGTCACCTTGTAGTTCACGAGGTTCATGCTCACCTGCACGAGCCCCCGGTCCTTCAGCGCGAACCCCAGCGCGCGCACCGCGGGCAGGCCGCCGTCCTTCTCCCGCACGAGCTTCGCAATCTTCTTCGCGCCGGACACGTCCGCAGTGCCGAGGTTCACGTTGTAGGCGATGAGCGGCGGCCGCGCGCCGACGACGGTCGCGCCCGCGGTCGGGTGGAGCTCCCG
Source organism: Methanobacteriota archaeon (assembly GCA_016207545.1). Taxonomy (GTDB): domain Archaea; phylum Thermoplasmatota; class Thermoplasmata; order RBG-16-68-12; family EA-27; genus EA-27. The sequence continues at coordinate 6,650 of JACQPO010000140.1, forward strand.
CTTCCCGAAGTCGGGTGCGCGGTCCGGGTTCGTCCGGATTTCCTCGCGCAAGCCCTCGAACTCTCCCTTGCGGATGTTGGGCAAGTTCTTCCGGTCGGGCCGCGTGGCGGCGGCCTCGTAGAGGTACACGGGCACACCGAGTTCGTCCGCAATGCGCATCCCGACCTCCCGCGCGAGCCGCACGCTGTCCTCCATCGTCACGCCGCGAATCGGGATGAACGGGAGGACGTCGAGCGCCCCGATCCGCGGATGCTCGCCACGGTGAACATTGAGGTCGATGAGTCCGACCGCCTTTTTCGCCATCCGGAACGCGGCCTCTTTCGCCGCCTCCGGCTCGCCGACGAACGAAATCACGCACCGGTTATGGTTCGCGTCCATCTCCACGTCGAGCAGCCGGACGCCGCGCACCGCGCGCGCTTCGTTCGCAATCGCGTCCACGATGTCCTTGCGGCGGCCTTCCGAGAAGTTCGGGACGCACTCGACGATGCGCTCCACGGGAGGCGGGAGACCTCTCGCGCACAAATGCCTTTCCGTGCGCGACTCGATGGGAAAACGTACATATAGCGAACCACACGTAGCCGCGCGAACCGGAGATTCGCGGTGCGATACGTCGTTTTGACCGTGGCCGTCGTCCTCCTCATTGGCGGTGCGCTGCTGAGTCTCCCCCCCGCGAACGCCGGGCCCCCGCAACCGTACAACCTCTACGGCCGGGCGTTCGAAGCCGACGGAATCACGCCGCTCCCGGTGGGGACGCAGATCACGACGTGGATTGACGGGGTCCCGTACGGCAACGTGTCCGCCATTTTCACCGCATCGGGCGACTACGACGTAGACATCTTCGGCAACTGGGTCACGGATGTCGTGAGTCCGAACACGCCTGAGATCAAGGAAGGCGGCGATGTCGGCGACCTCATCCTCGTCGCGGCCGGCGACTTCGCGACCACCGCGCAGGTGTTCACCGCCAACAAAACTTGGTCTCCGGGCGACCTCGTGAACGAGAACCTCCAGCTTGCGCCTCTCGCGGTTCAGCCGCCTCTCCTCAAGATCGCGCGAATCGTGACGCGACCTGCGGACGGGCTCCCGCAATACATGTACGTGTGCAATCCGACGACGGACTTCATCAACGCGAACCAGTTCTACCTGCAGAAGGACCTCAGCGGTCGGTACGACGGGCCCATCCACTCCCTCACCGGACTGGGCACGGTCCCCCCCGGAGGCCTCGCCTACGTGAACTTCACCGCCACGCTGACGCTGACGCCCACGGGGGACAACCTGAAGCTCGTCTGGGTGAACCCCGGGCCCGCGTTTGACGGCGCGGACGTCATCGTGGATCGCGTGGAGTTCAACGAGACCGGAGGGACGGGCACGCTGTTCTGGGAACCGGGAAACACGATCGCGTCCGACGCGCCCGCACCCGACGTCGGCGAGGAGACCCGGCGGGACGGCACCTGCACGGACACGAACGACAGCGCCGCGGACTTCACGATTGCGGCGGAGAGCGGGAGGCCTGTCGGTGGCCTCGGGCCCACGGTCGAGCTCGTCACCCCGAACGGCGGAGAGGATTGGACCGGCGGTACCATGCACACGATCATCTGGAACATGGCGGACTCGCAGGACTCCGCGCTCGACTACACGATCGAGCTCGACCTCAACGGGGGAGCGGACGGCTATCCGATCTTCGTCGATTCCGGAAACCTCGGGACCGGGGCCGGACGGACGTTCGCTTGGATCGTGCCGCGGGAGAACTCGACGACCGCCCGCATCCGCGTATGCGTGGTGAACACGTTTGGCTTCACTTCCTGCGACGCGAGCGCCGCGAACTTCATCATCGATTCCGCGGCGCCGAGCGTGACGGCGATCGTGCCGGCGGACGCCGCCGCGGACGTCGACGTCCTCGCGGATTTCGTGATCACATTCGACGAGGCGATGAATCGCGTCACGACGCAGTCGGCGGTGACCCTCACGCCTGCCGCAGGAACCTTCTCATTCTCTTGGGACCCGGGGAGCACGGTCCTCACAATCTCCCATGTGCCCTTGCGCGTGAGCACGTCGTACACGTTGACGATCGGGACCACCGCCACGGACGGGTCGCTCCCCGGGAACACGCTGTCCGCCCCCGTCACGGTCGACTTCGCGACGTCGAGCGTCATCCCCGTCACCGCGGAGGCCGGGCCGGACCAGACGGCGCGGGTTGGCGAGACCGTCCAGTTCGACGGCGCCGGATCCACGGGGCCGGTCGACAACTACACGTGGGAAATCCGGGCGCCCGGCGGCGCAACGATCCTCCTGTACGGGCCCCAGCCCACGTTCCGACCCACGGTCGCGGGCGTCTTCAACGTGACCCTCACGGTGCGCGACGCGGGCGGCAACGAGGACCAGGATTTCGCGACGCTCACCGTCACCGGTTCGCTCCTCGATGCGCTGGCGAACTTCGCGTGGCTCATCCTGATCGTGGTCGCAGGGCTCGCGTTCCTCCTGATCCTGCTGTTCCGCCGCCGGCGCAGGGCGGAGCAGCCTCCACCCACGACACGGCCGCGGGGGGTGGAAGGGCCGAAACCCATCCCACCGGAGCGGGTCGAGGTCACGCCGGTCGCGCCGCCACCGCGAATGGAAGTGCCCCCCGCGACCGCGGGGCCCGCGCCAGGTCCGCGTCCGGGGACGAAGATGTGCCCGGCGTGCGGGACGATTGTCGACGCGGGCGACCCGGCGTGCTTCATGTGCGGGGCGAAGTTCTAGAATCGACTTGCCTGGCACAGTGAGGAGCCCATTCAGTAGTTTCAGAGCCAGCGAGAGAGACACTCGCAGAGGGACGACATAGATCTTCACTGCTCCCCGGGGCCCGGAGTGAGGGGCGATCGTCATCCAAGTGGGGCCCTAGCTCTGCGAATTGCGGGGATGTTACATGTACGCCCAAACCTAATGCCCTGCGGCGCGAACACCCCTCTCCACCTGCCATCAAGGCAGCGGAGAACCAAGAACATGGCTATGACGGAAACCCAGACGTTCGGCTTCGGCCAAAACGTCCTGCGGCTCCTCGAGAAGGAGAAGGACGCCCTGAAGAAGGGCGGGATGGACGTAGACGCCGTGATCGCGGCGCAGCGTTCTCTCCTTGAGGCCGCCACGACCGCGAACGCCCAGCAGGCGGAGCTGCGGCGGCAGGCGAAAGCGGCGACCGCGCATTCGGACGCGATGACCCGCCGCCTGTACGTCGCCTCCTCCGGCTTCCTTGACATGGCGATCGCGGCCGTGCAGAAGGACAGCGACGCCGCGAAGGACTTCCGGCGCCTGCGAAGCCGGGTCGAACGGCCACCGAAGGGGGAGCTCCCCGCCGAGGAATCACCCGCAGAGGCGTAGATCGTCACCCACCCGCGTTCCCAGCGTTCCTGCGACGCTGGGCCTCCTTCCCTCCGGTCCGTGCGGGACCGCTTGAGGGCATGGGCTCTGAACCTGGTACCGCGGCTGTCCTTTGGAAACCGTACGCAGGCTTTCTTCGCATCCGAGCCAGCTTCCCTCGATTCCGAGGGAGTTTCCTGCAATTTTGGCGGGAGTTTTCGTCGAATTCGAAGGAGTTCCCCGCGGCCTCCGAAAGAGTGTTCGAACCCGAGAGAAGTACTCCCCACGTTCGCGGCAGACCCCCTCGACCTCGCGGGAATTCCCCTCCCGATGGAAGGAACGTCCTACGGCTCCGAGGGAATCCCCCGCCGGTCTGCGGAATCTTTCCGCGCGTTCGAACCCATTTTCTACGATCGGAGGATTGTCCCCTGACTTGGAAGGAAATTCCTGCGCTCCCGCGGGACGTTCCTTCACGTCCGCGGCAAGGTTCTTCGGACGCGAGGAAACTTGCTTTTCGCGCCGCCAAAAGCTATTTCCCCGCCTCCGCCATCGCACGGCCCTCCATGGTCTCCAAGTCCGACGACTTCAGCGAGTGGTACAACGAGGTCATCGACAAGGCGGGCTTGCGGGACAAGCGGTACCCCGTGAAGGGGATGGACGTGTGGACGCCCTACGGATGGTCGGCGATGACGCTCATCGACAACCTCATGCGCCGCGAGATGGCCCGCACGGGACATGGAGAGGTGAACTTCCCCCTCCTCATCCCGGAGACGGAGTTCCGCAAGGAGGCGGAGCACATCCGTGGGTTCGAGGACGAGGTGTACTGGGTCACCCACGCGGGGAAGAACCCGCTCGACATCCGCCTCTGCTTGCGCCCGACGAGCGAGACCGCGATGTATCCCGTCTTCGCGCTGTGGATCCGCAGCCACGCGGACCTCCCGCTCAAGGTCTTCCAGATCGTGTCCACGTTCCGGTACGACACGAAACAGACGCGCACGTTCCTCCGCGTGCGGGAGATCCACTTCTTCGAGTCCCACACCGCCCACGTGGACGCGGACGACGCGGAGCGGCAGATCCACGAGGACCTCGAGATCATGGAGCGGCTCGGCCGCGAGCTGTGCGTCCCGTACCTGCTCATGCGCCGCCCGGAGTGGGACAAGTTCCCCGGCGCGTTTTACTCCTTGGCGGCGGATGCGTACGCTCCGACGGGCCGGACGTTACAACTCGCGACGATGCACCACTACCGGGACAACTTCGCGAAGGCGTACGACATCACGTACGAGGCGCCGGACGGCTCCCGCCAATTTGCGCACCAGACCACGTACGGGATGTCGGAACGGCTCCTCGGCGCGCTCGTCGCGGTCCACGGGGACGACAAAGGCATCGTGATCCCGCCTGCGGTCGCGCCGATCCAGATCGTCGTCGTCCCGATCCCGGAGAAGGGGCGCCAGGACGTCATCCTCGACGAGGCACGGAAGTTGGCGGCGGAGCTCGGGGAACACGTGCGGGTGAAGTACGACGACCGCGACCTGCGTCCGGGCGCGAAGTTCTACGAGTGGGAGGCGAAGGGCGTGCCCCTCCGCGCGGAACTCGGCCCGCGCGACCTGGCGGACGGCGTCGTCACCCTCGCGCGGCGGGACGCGGACGGACGCTCGACGGTGCCCCGGTCGGGGGTCGTCGACGCGGTGCGTTCCCTGTTGAACGAAATCCAGAAGGACCTGTACGCTCGGGCGGAGCGGGAGCTGCGCACGCACATCTTCGACATCGCGGCCCCGGAGGAGGCGCGGGAGGCGATCAACCGGTTCGGCTGGTGCGGGAGCGAGTCGTGCGGCTTGCAGGTCGAGGCGGACACAGGGATGTCCCTCCTCGGAACGCCGTTCCTGAAGGAACCGTACTCGGGGTCGTGCATCGTGTGCGGGAAACCGACGGACACCCCCGCGTACCTCGCGCGAACGTACTGACGTCTACGTCGATTCTTTCGCGGGCTTCCGGTACAGGAGGTACCCGGTGACGCCGAACCCGACCGTGATGATCGTGAGCGCGTAGACGCCCACGTTCTCCGGGTCGAACAAGTTCCACGTGTCGTACAGGATCCCCCTCGCGACGTAGAAGAAGATCCCGAGCAGGATTAGGAAGAAGTAGGAGGCCGCGGCGATTCGTCGCGGGAACGCAGGCTCTTGGACCATCCGCGGCGCGTAGCGGGAGGCGGCTATAAAGGTTTACTTCGGCGCGGCCGCGCGAGCCCTGTGCGCGCCTTCGCCGCCATCCACGACTTCGCCAGGCGCGGGAACTTCCCGGGGTTCTCCTCCGCGTAGAAGAGGAGGCCGAACACGAGGGACGCGCCCATCACGCCGCCGACCGCCACGAACGGCCATAACGGCATGCGGTCCTTCACGCTGAACCCCGTCTCCGTCGTGAGGCCGTCGGAGTGGTTGAGCCCGTAGAGGGAGCCGAGGTACGTGAGGTTCAGGATTCCTTCGTAGTAGACCCACGTCGGGCAGGGATCGCCGCATGGCTGTTGCGCGCGGACGAACTGCTCGTTCGTGAAGAATCCGTACGACATCATGACGGAACGGTTCGTCGTCGTCCCGTCCGTCAGGTCGAACTCGAGCCACGTGCGGACGAAGTAGGAGCCTTGGTCCGTGAGGCTCCCGTGGGGCGCCTCCGCGTCCGTCGCGATCGTCACGGTCACGTTCACCGTTTCCCGGGGGTCTAGGGGCGGGATGAGCGGCTCGTACGCGAGGCCGCGGTCGATCCCCGAACTGTCCACGAACGCGGGGCGCGTGTACGGCCACGTGCTTGCGTTCACCTCGCGCACGACCCTGATTTGGCGGTACAGGTAGATCTCGAGGCGAAGGTCGATCGACTCCATCCGCCACGGGTATGGATTTGTGAACACGAACCGAAACTCCCCGCTCTCCCCCGGCGCGAGGTCCGGCGTCTCGAAGTTCGCGAGCAGGCTGGTCACGTACGCGGGGTTGCCCACGGAGAAATCGCCGACGGGATGGGCGCGCGCGGTCGCCGCCACTAGCAGGAGGGGGAGGAGCAGGGCGAGCCCGCGGTGCATCCGCATCGGCGTAGTCTCCCCCCCGTAATAAGCTTGGCTACGTGGGTTCCTCGACGACGAATTCGTCCCGCTCCGGCTTCGTCGCGGACGCCTCGCCGAGCGGCGTGAGGATGATCCGGAAGTTGCCGGGACCGATCTCTTCCTTCACGACGTAGCCGAGCTGGTGCAACGCGTCGACCTCCGCCATGATCGTCCCGTAGTCCGTGCCCTTGAACGCGAGGAGGAGCTCGTTCTTCGTGACCCCGACGGTTCCGCGCTTCAACGCAAAGACGAGCATCCGTTCCGCGAGCACGTTGAGATGACGCCGCGCACGGGACCGCTCGAGCACGCGATCGACGACCCGCTCGATGAGGGCGTCGAACGCGGCCCCGACGCCCATCCCCGTCTTCGCGCTCGCGAGCGCGTACGGCACCTCCGGGAACTTCGACAGGAGCCAGTGCGTCTCCCGCGGCCCGATTGCGCTGTTCGGGACGAGGTCGGCCTTGTTCAGGATGAGGGTGTACGGGACCTCCTCCGCCACGGAGTGGACGGCCTCGACCCACAACGGCAGCTGGTACAGCGTGTCCGAGCGGGTCAGGTCCGCGACCGCGAGGAAGCCGTGCGCGCCCCAGAAAATCGCGTCCCGAAACGCGTCCCGCGGTGCGTGCTCGCCCATGAGGTCGAACAGGGCGACCTGCGCCTCGACGATCTGGTCCGCGGTCACGTACTTCGAAAACGACAGCAGGTGGAGCTTGCTGCCGAGGGTCCCGCGGTACGTGTCGTCGAACGTGTTGAACAAATACCGGTGGATGAGGGACGTCTTGCCGACCGCACGTTCGCCCACGAGGACGATCTTGATTTTCATCTTGCGAATTTGGCGGGGCATCGGGGGGGCCGGTAGGTCAGCGTGCCAGGGGGATTTTAATGTATAGGGGTGGGTATCGCGGCGACGTGTCGAGGGCCCAGGCCCCGCCTGACCCTTATGAAGGGGTCGGGAGGAGGCTGCCGGCGGAGCTGAGGCCGTGGGTGCCCCGCCGGTACGAGCGTCTTGGGGGCGTCCTCCTCCTGAAGCTGCCCCGGGAGCTCGGGGAGCGCCGTCGCGAGGTCGCCGCGGCGTACGCGAGCGTCCTCCGGGCGAGGACGGTCGTCGCGGACCACGGAATCCGCGGACCGTGGCGGGAGCCGGACGTGGAGCTTCTGTACGGACACTCCACGGAGACGGTCCACACGGAGGACGGCGTCCGCTTCCGCCTCGACGTCGCGAAGGTCATGTTCTCGTCGGGGAACCTCGCGGAGCGGATGCGGATGGGTCGCGCCGTGCGGCCGGACGAGACCGTCGTCGACCTGTTCGCGGGCATCGGGTACTTCGCGCTCCCGATGGCGGTGCACGGGCGCCCGAAGCGGGTCGTCGCGATCGAGGTGAACCCGACCGCGTACGCGTATCTCGAGGCCAATGTTCGGCTCAACCGGGCATGGTGCGTCGAGCCCCGATTCGGGGACTGCCGCGCGGTCGCGCCCGACGCGGTCGCGGACCGGATCGTGATGGGCTACTTGCACGCGGACGAGCACCTCGACGTCGCGATGCGCGCCGCGGGCGATGCGTGCGTGTTGCATTACCACGAAAACGTCCCCGCCGAGGAGGTGCCCGCCCGACCCTGGTCTCGCGTGGAGTCCGCGGCCCAACGTGCGGGCTTCCGGGCGGACCTGTTGGCGGTGCACCGGATCAAGTCGTACGCGCCCCGCATCCGGCACGTCGTGCTCGACGTGCGGTTGACCCGATGATTAAATAGCCGCGCGGGCCTTCGCGCCCGCGTGAGCCTCGAGGCGAAGGTCGATCTCGTCCGACGTGGCGCCGTCGAGCTCGTCGCGGAGGACGAACTGCGCGCACTCCTCCACCGCCAAGGTCGGCCGAAGGCGTACGTGGGCTTCGAGCCTTCCGGGATGATGCAGATCGGTCAAGGGTTCGTCATCGCCTCCAAGGTCCGAGACCTCCTCGAGGGCGGCTTCGACTTCACGTTCCTGCTCGCGGACTGGCACGCATTCATCAACGACAAGTTCGGCGGCGACCTGGAGAAAATCCGCGCATGCGGTCGATACTTCGAGGACTGCTTCCGCGCGCTCGGCGTCCCCGATTCTGTGCGGTACGTCACGGCGACGGACCTCGCCGCCGCGCCGGGTTACTGGATGAATGTCGTCCGCGTGAGCAAGGCCGCAAGCGTCGCCCGGATCAAACGCGCGCTCACGATCATGGGCCGGAAGGAAGAAGAGGCGGACCTCGACGCTTCCAAGCTGATCTACCCCGCGATGCAAGTGACGGACATCCACACGTTGGACCTCGACCTCGCGCTCGGCGGCATCGACCAGCGCCATGCGCACATGCTGTACCGGGACCTCGCGCCGAGGCTCCAGTGGAAGCAAGTCGTCGCGCTCCACACGCCCCTCCTGACGTCCCTCGAGGGCGGCGGGCGGATGGACCCGGTCGAGAGCAAGATGAGCAAGTCGAAACCCGACACCGCGATCCTCCTTCCGGAGACGCGCGCGGAGGTGGAGCGCAAGATTGGGAAGGCGTTCTGCCCGCCACGCGAGGTCGAGGGCAACCCGATCCTCGAAATCGCGCGGTACATCCTGCTCCCGCGGTCCGAGGCCCTCCGGGTGGAGCGGGACGCGAAGTACGGAGGCGACGCGGAGTTCCGGACGTTCGAAGACCTCGCGTCCGCCTACGCGTCCGGTGCCTTGCACCCGAAGGACTTGAAGGACGCGGTCGCGCGCGCGCTCAACGAAACCCTCCAACCGGTTCGAAAATACTTCGACGCCCATCCGGAGAATTACCGGACCGTGTTTGGCGGTGGATGATGGCGAGGCGCCGTCTCACGGACAACGAGAAGGCGACCATCCTGGCCGCCGTCTCCGGAATCCTCCTCCTCCTGTCCGGGGTCACGGGCGCCTCCCAGTGGCGGCGCACGTTCGCGTTCCTCGAGATCGTGCTCGGGCCGAGCGTCGTGCTGTTCGTCGTGCGCGTCATCTTCGTCGCCCTCGGCTCCGTCGGCGGCATCTTCGTCCTGCTCGGCGCGTACGCGTTCCGCGAGAAGAGGATCCGCTTGGGGAAGGTGCTCATCCTGCTCGGGACCGGCTTCACCCTCGTGAGCCTCATCCTGTACGTAATCCTCCAGCTCCAGCACGGGGACCTTCCGTTCGTCGGGGCCGGCGCGTTGGGAGCCACCGGCGTCGTCCTGTCGATCGTCGCGCGCTACAAGGCGAAACCCCGACCCCTCCTACGATGACCCGCGTGTGGACGGTCGGCCACAGCACGCGATCTGCGTTGGACTTCCTGGCCCTCCTGCGGGAACACGAGATTGAGGTGCTCGCGGACATCCGTCGGTTCCCCACCTCGCGGTGGGAGCAGTTCAAGCAGCCGAACCTGAAGGCCCACCTCGCGTCCGGTGGCATCGAGTACGTCCACCTCGCGCAGCTTGGCGGCTATCGGACCGGCGGATACGAGGCGTTTGTGGGCACGCGGGAGTTCGAGGCGGGCATCGAGCGCCTCCTCGCGTTGGCGGCGACTCGGCGCGTCGCAATCATGTGCGCGGAGGCCGTCTTCTTCCGATGCCATCGGCGATTCGTGGCCGAGGCCCTCGTCCGGCGTGGCGTGGAGGTCACCCACATCATGGGGCCGGGCAAGGTCTATCGCCACGTCGTGCGGGAGCGACTCGAAGATCGACCGGACGGGACTTGATTCACGGCACGGGCTTCACGGGCATCCGCGTTCCTGCCGCCGCCCGAACCTCGCGCAGCGCGAACAGGTAGGCGAACGTCGCGAGCGCGATCGCGGAGAGGACGACGAACGGGGCGGCGGGATCTGCAGTCGCGGCCGCCAACCAGCCGCTCGCGGAGGCGGCGAGCGCGCCGCCCACAAGCTGGAAGCCGAAGATCGTCCCGAACGCGACGCCCTGCGCCCGCACGTCCGCGAGGTCGGAGATGAACGAGAACAGCGCCGGGTACGTGATGAACAGGAGGGCGACGAACGCGCCGAGCCCGAGGGCGACGACCGCGAAGCTCGAGGCGGTGGCGACGAGGATGCCTCCGACCGCGACCGCGAGGAATGCGTACTCGAGGGACCGGAATCGGCCGAACCGTCGGGAGATGCGGCCGAAGGAGAACGCCGCCAACGCCCCCGTGACGATCCACAGGGCGATCGTCGCGTCCGCCAGCGCGGGGGAGAGGTCGAGGCGGTCCGTGACGAACAGCGGCCCGAAGGCGACGACGATCGTGAACACGCCTCCGCCGGCGGCGAGGGGCACGATCCACGGGGCGACGCCACGGAGGACTTTGAGGGGGGACGCGCGAGGATTCGCGGCCGTGCGCACCTCCGCGGTCCCCGCGGTCACCGCGAAGCCGGCGGCCGCCGCCGCCACGTTCAGGCCGCCCCAGAAGAGGAACACGCCTTGCCACCCCCAGTACCCGGCCAGGAACCCCGCGGGCAGGAGACCGAGGAGGACGCCGAGGTCCCCGAAGCTGCTCTGTACGCCCATCGCGCGGTCCACGCCCGCGCCGCGGAACTCCCGCGAAATCCAAGAAATCCCTGCGGGATGGTACGCGCCCGCGCCCACGCGGGCGAGCGCCACGAACAGGAACAGGGCCCCGAAGGTCGTGGCGGTCGTCATGAGGACCATCCCCACCCCGAGCCACGCGATGCCGGCGGGGAGGAGGGCGCGGGACCCGTAGCGGTCCGCGAGATGACCGAACGCGAGTTGGAAGGCGACGGTCACGACGAGCCCCGTCGCGGTGAGGAGTCCCACCTCCGCGTATCCGAAGCCGATCGCCTCCCGGAGCACCGGGTACAGCGCGGGCAGGGCGGTGACTGCCCCGTCGTTCGTCAGGTGGTACAAGCTGCTCGCGAGGAGCACCCGCCGGTCCGGCACGGGCTCCCGGCACCGCCGACCCGGGGATAAGCCCTGCGCCCGCCGGCGTTCGGCGGGTGGAATCGCCCGCGAACGTTCGGGCGGCGATCCGTCGCCCCCGCCATCGTCGTCCCCTCCCCCGCGCGCGTCGCCGTAGCCCGCATCCTGACGCGTGCGACCGACCTCGAAGCCCGTACCTCGCGAACCCCGAGGTCAGGGCCGCGGTCGAGGCGGCGCGGGCCCTCGCGGCCTCCCTATGGGACGGACAAGAACCAAGGTTTTATGAAGGGCAGACGCCATAAGGGCCTTTGTCGGACAGAAGTCCGACAGGGATGGGCGTGCGTCTGTTGCGGCGCCGGGAACCCGAGGCGGACGCCTCCGCCGGCCTCCAGGTCGCCTCGGTCGCCCCCGACGCGGAGCTGGGCCACTTCCGACACGGGCCGTACTCCATGTGGAGCGCCGTGCGCTACATCCTGATCCTTTCCATCCTGCTGTGGTGGCTCCCCACGTTCGGCCAGATGATCGCGGGGTACATCGGCGGCCGCCGGGCGGGAGGCCCGTGGCGCGGCGTCACCGCCGCCCTGCTCCCCGTCGCGATCATCGTCGGCATCGCGTGGGGCTCGGAGCACGGCACCTTTTCCGGATGGTTCGGCGCGATCGCCGCCATCCCGGCGGGACTCGGCGCCGTGGTGAGCGCCGCGATCCCGCCCGCGACCCCGTACGTGGACTTCGTCCTCGCGTACCTGGGGGCGTTCGTGAACTCCCTGCGCGGGACCCTGAGCACGGGGTCGAACGGGTACCTCGTCACGATCGTGTTCGCGTACATCGGCGGCATCCTCGCGGACCAGGCCCGGCGAGAGGCCTCGGTGGGCCGCGGGACCTCCGTCGGCATCTCGATCTCCCAACCCTTCTTCGCGCCGCTGCGGAATCCCAGCCCGCCCTCCTGGGACGCCCACAAGGCCGCCCGATTCGAAGACTTGCGGAAAATCCCCGTGAGCTACGCCCGGGTCGCGCCGGCGCGCGGGCATGCCCCAAAGGTTCATGGGGCGCAAGCCGATTCCGGGGACGAGGAGGGTCCCGGGCCGCACCGGGAGGCCCACCGGGAGCCGAAGGGGAAGCCGGGGCGCAAGCCCGAATCTTCCGCGGAGGCGAAACCCGAGCCGAAGGGTCTCGATCCCCATGCCAAAGAGATCGCGACGCGGAAGTGGGTCGAGAGGGCGCTCCGCCAGTACGAGACGGCGCACCGCCGTTAAGGCAAAGGCCCGTCGCCCGCGTCCCCGCGTACGGTCGGCGCCGACGCCGCGCGCGAAACCCGGTGCACGTCTTGCGAAGCGCGTCGCCCGCTCGGAGAAACGCGCCGCGCAGCGGGCGGGACGGAAGGTATTAACGGGAGGGCCAGTTCCGGCGGCCTCACACATGTTCTGCCCGAACTGCGGGTCACTCCTTTTCCCCCAGGAGGGCCGCTTTGCCTGCCAAAAGTGCGGCTACGAGCGGGACATCACCTCGAAGGACGCGCGGGTCGCCCGCGTCGTCCGGCGGGAGGAACGCCCCGCGGAGACGCTCGTGCTCGACGACGTGATCGAGACGTTGCCGCGCACCCGCGCGGACTGCCCGAAGTGCGGGAACGGCGAGGCGTTCTGGGTCATGCGCCAGACGCGCGCCGCGGACGAGCCGACGACGCGGATCTACCGGTGCACGCGGTGCTCGTACACGTGGCGTGAGTACTGAGTCGCGGGCGCGAAGGCGCGCGTGCCGCTCATCTTTATATGGGCACGGGGATTACCCGTGGAAATCTGGGGGACGTTATGTTCGAGGCTAAGGTCAAGTCCGACGTTCTAAAGGAGGTCGTCGACGTCATCTCGACCCTCGTCGACGAGGCCAAGTTCAACGCGGGGAAGGACGCGCTCGTCGTGAAGGCGGTCGATCCCGCGCACGTGGCGATGGTCGACCTGTCCCTCGACCGGAGCGCGTTCGACGGGTACAAGGCGGACGACGTGGAGCTGGGCCTCGACATGGACAAGATGAAGGAGGTCCTCAAGCTGTCCCGGGCGGGCGAGCTGCTGCACCTCGTCCACGAGGAGGACAAAAACCGCCTCGTCGTCCAGGTCGGGAACATCACGCGGCGGATGAGCCTGGTCGACACCGCGGGGATGAGCGACCCCAAGGTCCCCAACCTGAACCTGCCCGCGAAGGTCCGCGTGCGGACGGATGAGCTCCGCCAGGGCATCCGTGCGAGCGAGAGCGTGAGCGACCACATCGCCCTCATCGCGACCCCCGACGGCTTCGAAATCGTGAGCGAGGGGGACACGGACAGCGTGAGCCTGAAGCTGCCGAAGGACATGCTCGACGAGCTCGCGTGCAAAGAGAAGGTCCGCTCCCTGTTCCCCCTCGACTACTTCTCGAACATGGTGAAGGCGATCAGCACCGCCCCGACAGTCACGATGAACATGGGGAACGACTACCCCGTCAAGATGGAGTTCGAGATCGCGGGCGGAAAGGGCCAGGTCCGGTATTTGCTTGCGCCGCGAATCGAATCCGAATGAGGTCGGGTGAAGGCCTAGCGTCCGCCTCCGATCCCCAATGGACGAAGCTTGCCGACCCTCGGACTCCCTCGGACGAGGCGTCCCCGATCCTTAGGGAAGGTTGCACACCCCTTTCTCCGTCTGACGGAACCCCCTTCTCCATGGAGATGAACCCCTTCTCGCGGGGAAAAGCCCTTCGACACGGAGACGGAGTCCTTCTCGGTGGAGAAGAAGTCCATTCCCGCGGGGCGTGGCCCCGCTTCGGGAAAGACCCTTGCAATTCCAGTCAAGGTCTCGGGCGGCAGACCGGCGGGTCAGCGAATCCCGAAGAATCCAAACGCCGCCATGACGAGGTAGGCGAAGACAATCGACGCGGGCAGCGTCAGGATCCAGGCCCAGACGATCCGGCGTGCGACGCCCCACCGCACCGCAGACAGCCGTTGGGTCGCCCCGGTTCCCATGATCGCCATGTTGATCGCGTGGGTCGTGCTGACCGGGAAACCGACGCTCGCGGTCGCGAGGAGAATCAGGGCGCCGCCCGTCTCTGCGGAGAACCCCTGGTAGGCCCGCAGCTTCGTGATTTTCAAGGCCATCGTCTTCACGATCCGCCAGCCGCCGAGGAGGGTGCCGAAGGACAGGGCGATCTGGACCCCGAGGATGATCCAAAAGGGGACGGGCTGGCCCCCTGCGTACAGTCCCTCGAACGCGAGGATTCCCAGGATGATCCCGACGACCTTCTGGCCGTCCTGGGCCCCGTGGGAGAACGAGAAGACGAACGAGGACACCATCTGCATCCGGCGGAACTGCTTGTTGATCCGCGTCGCCGGGTAGCGCCGGAACAGGGCGATGATGAGGGCCGTGAACAGGAACGCGAAGCCGAACGCGAGGAACGGCGAGTAGATCATCGGGAGGATGACCTTCCGGACGACCGAGCCGAACTGGACCGCGGCCAGGCCGCCGGCGAAGAGGCCCGCGCCCACGAGGGAGCCGATGAGGACGTGGGTCTCCGAGACGGGGAGGCCGAAGTACCAGGTGATGACGTCCCAGACCAACCCGCCGAGGATGGCGGCGATCACAAGGCCCGCGAAGACGAGGTTCTCCTGGATGAGCCCCCGCCAAATCGTCTCCGCGACGGCCCCGCCGAAGTACAGGCCGAGGAAGTTCCCAAAGGCGCTCAGGCCGACCGCCTGGTAGGGTGCGAGGGTCCGCGTCGCGACGATCGTCGCGATCGCGTTCGCGGCGTCCGTGAACCCGTTCCAGAACGCGAAGAACAGGGACACCGCGACGCCCGCGATGAGGAGCTCAAGGGCCACGGTCCGTCACCGGTTTTTCGCCACGATGTCGCTCAGGATGTTCGCCACGTCCTCCGCGTGGTCCGTGGCGGCCTCCATGTTCTCGTAGATCTCCTTGAGCTTGATGATCGCGATGGAATCGTTCGTCTTGAACAATTCCGCGACCGCGTTGTTGAGCAGGTCGTCCGCGACGTTCTCCAGCTCGTTGATCTCCACCGCCAACTTCTCGACCCGGTCGCCGTTCTTCATGTTCCGAATCAGGCCCACGGCCGTATCGATCTTCTCGCACGCCGTGCGGATCACGTCCGCGAGGTCAACCATCGGCTTCGTCGGCGCCTTGACCTCGTACAGGTCCATGCGCAAGGCGGACGCGTAAATCAGGTCGAGCACGTTGTCCATCTGGCTCGCGAGGGCGACGATGTCCTCCCGATCGATCGGGGTGATGAACGTCCGGTTCAGGGCCTCGTACACCTCGTGGACCGCCTCGTCCCCGTTGTGTTCAATCTCCTTGAGCCGCTTCCGCTTCGCCGTGATGTCCCGGTAGTCGTCCACGAGGCTGCACAGCGACGCGGCGCCCGCGACGAGGTTATCCCCGATCGCCTCCAGGAGGTCGAAGAACACCTTCTCCTGGGGGATAATCCATTCCTTTACCCCCATGCACTCACCGGCGCGGCGAACGGACCCGCCACTAAATAGTTTCCGACGCGCCTACGCAGGGAGCTCGAAGCCGCCGCTCTGAAGCTGCTTCATGAGCTGCTTCCGCATCTTCCGGTTCCCCGCAATCCCCTTGATCGCCTTCCGGCTCATGTTGTAGTGGCGCAAGAGCTCCTTGATGTCCTTCGGGTGCGTGCCGCTCCCGCGTGCGATCCGCAGGATCCGCGAGGCCTTGATAAGCTTCGGGTCCGCCTTCTCCTCCGCGGTCATCGACTGCAGGATGACCTTGAACTTCTTCAGGCGCTCCTGGGTCGCCCCGAGGTCCTCCTCCTTCATCCGCCCCGCCATCCCGGGGAACGCGGACAGGAGGCGGTCGAGGCTGCCCATCTTCCCGAGCATCCCGAGCTGCTTCTCGAACAGGTTGAGGTCGAACTTCCCGGACAGGAGGTCCTTCGTGAGCGCCTCCGCTTCCGCCTCGTCCAGGGTCTCCTGGGCCTTCTCGAGCAGGGATTCGAGGTCCCCCATGCCGAGGAGCCGAGACAGGAACCGCGGCGGCTCGAACTTCTCGAGGTCGTCGAGGTGCTCGCCGACCCCGAGGAACACGATCGGCGCCCCCGTCTCCGCGACCGCGCTGAGCGCGCCCCCGCCCTTCGCGGTGCCGTCGAGCTTCGTGACGATGACGGAGGTGACCCCGACCGCGTCGTGGAACGCCTTCGCCTGCGGCCCCGCCTGCTGCCCGGTCGACGCGTCGAGGACGAGGACCGTCTCGTCCGGTTTCACGAGTTTCGCGATCTGCTTGATCTCCCGGATCAGGTCGTCCTCGAGCGCATGGCGGCCCGCGGAGTCGACGACGAGGACGTCTTTGTCCCGAAACTCGTCGAGCCCGCGGCGGACAACGGCCTCCGCATTTCGCTCGCCGGGGACGCCGAACACGGGGATCTGGATTTGCTGGCCGATTTGCGACAGCTGGTCGAACGCCGCCGGGCGGTGGACGTCCCCCGCGACGAGGCCGACGGACAGCCCGCGCTTGTGAAGGTACTGCGCGAGCTTCCCGATCGTCGTCGTCTTCCCCTGCCCGTACAGGCCGACCATGAGGATGCGTTGGGGCGTGAGCAGGAATTCCTTCGGCTTCCCGAGGATCTTGACGAGCTCCTCGTAGATGATCCGGATGACGTGCTCCCGTGGGCTCATGCCGGCCGGGGGCTTCTCCGCAAGCGCGCGGCGCTCGACCTCCCGGGTCAGGGTGAGCGCGAGTTGGACGTCCACGTCCGCTTGGAGGAGCGCGCGCTGGATGTCCCGGACGACCTCCTTGACGAGGGCGGGGTCGACGTGGGACGCGCCCGCAATCTTTCGGAGCGCATTCCGAAGGGACGCGCCGAGGGCCTCGAGGACCATGGACACACGCCCATGTGGGCGCCGTTATATGAACGCTCCCGCGTGAGGAGCACGTCCGTTAACGAATTGAAAAAGAGAAGGGAGGGCTAGCCTGTCAGAAGGGATGGGATGCACTCTAACGTACTAGCCCAAAATTCCCCCGTGCGCGTAATCCGAAGCACGATATATATACATTTCGTCCAGACGAGTGTCAAGTCGAAACGAGGGTCGTCAGAGGGTCAAAATCAGGAGCAGGACGGTCAGAGCGGGGAGGGCGAAGGCCACGTTCGCGAGTGGATCCGCCTTCGGGGGAAGTCCCGCGGTCCCCGCCGCGGCGACGATCGAGCCCAGGACCGGGGGCGGTAAGAGCATCGGCAGCCCCGCGCCAATGGCGAGGAGGGCCCCGAGGGCCTGGGCGGGCATCGGCCGGTTCGCAACGGCGACCGCCAGGAGCCCGGCGAGCAGGACCGCGACGGACGGGAAAGGCCAGCGCAGGGCCACTCCGACGACCCCGTGGAGGGCCATCGCGACGAGGGCCGCGGTCAGCGGGTTGCGCACGCCCCCCGTCACGACGCGGGGGCGCGTCACGGTTTCGCGTACAGTCAGCCGATCCACCCGAGGACAAGCGGGACGAGCAGGGCACCCATGAGGTGTACGCGGCGAATCCCCACGAGGGGCGGGATCAACCCGATTGCGGCGGCGGTACCCAGGACAAGGAGGCCGAGCGGTCCGGTCGCAAGGAAGACGCCCACGGTCAGCGCGATCGCGACCGCCCGCACGAGCCGCGCGTACCGGACCCGGCCCGCGAGAAGCGCGAACGGCCGCACGAGCCGGGACGTGCAGCCATAGGCGAGCGCCGCCGAGACGAGAAGGGCGAGCAGGACCGCCGCGAACAGAGCCGGCACGTTGCCCGCGGGCTGCCACACGGGCAGGGGGTCAGCGACCGCCTCCACGGCCGCTGCGACCCCGCTCCGCGCACGAAGCACGACGAACAGGGTCGCGAACGTGAACACGGTCGTGGCGGTATTCGCCGCCCCCGCCGCGAAGAGGAACTCCCGGTCGGCCTCGGGATCCCCCTCGCGCGGCTCCCCACCCGCGAGCATCTGGGCGACAACGGTTGCGCTCGCGCCGCCGAGCCCGGGGAACCAGCTGACCGTCGCCCCGGCCAGCGTGCCGGAGACGAGCCCCCGGGTTCGCCGCCACGGCGGGAGCGGCTCCGCGGGCCCGAGGTCCTGGGGCGGCAACCGCCCGCGGTGGTTCGCGCCCAAGAGGAGGGTCGGCAGGCCGAAGAGCCCCGTAAACAACGGGAAGAGGACGAGGGATGCCGTCGGTACCGAAACGGGCCGCCAGGAATCGGTCAGGAAGCCCGCGCGGAGGACGACCGCGCCGAGGACGCCAGAGAGGAGGAGGACCACGACGGCCCAGGCCCGCTTCCGCCCGTCCGGCCGGCTGCCGCGGCGCTCCGTCACGAGGAGGAGGGCGACAAGGAGGAGCAGGAGGAAGGGGACGAGCGCGCGGAGCCGCTCGTAGCCCTCCACGGGATCGCCCAGCAGGAGCCGGAAGGGGAGCAGGAAGGGGATCGCGAGCAAGGCGGCAAGGAAGGCCCCCCGCACGCCGAGAAGGACGGCTTCCATCCCTCGACCCTGGGCGAGGAGGCGATGCCCGGGCAGCACGCTGAGCGCGGTGTCCGCGTCCGGGGCGCCGAGGAACACGGAGGGAAGGAGGGCGGCCATGCTGTGCGCGACCGCCGCGGCCGCGAGGAACGAGGCGAGGGCAACCGCCTCCTGACCGGGCCCGACGAGGCCCACCAGCCCGGCCGCGATCACGGGCTCGGCCGCGAGGACTGCGAGGGCGACGTTGTTCACGTGGATGCCGGGAAGGAGCCCCGTGGCGAGGCCGGCGCCGACGCCCAGGACCGCGAACAGGAGGACGAGGAGCCAGGAGAGGCCGACGTCCACGTCCGGGAATCCGCGCGGAACGGGTTGAGCCCGCGCGTTACCTGTACGGTGCGGGACCCCATCCACCCCCGCCCGGCGTCTCGACGACGAGCAAGTCGCCCCGCCGCACCTCGCGGGTGACCTTCGAGGGAAGCGGGCGTTCCTGACCGTCCCGGACGAGGAGGTTTCTTCCGGGTCGCCCATCCGCCCCTCCGGCGAGGCCTTTCGGGGCGTGACGCCGTCGGTCGGACACGATCGTCAGCGTGCCCTCGTCCCCGAGGAACCGGACCGCGCGTCGGACGCCGTCGCCGCCAGGGAATCGACCCGCTCCGCCGGAACCGGGGATGAGGCGGTACTCCTCGACTCGGAGCGGGTACGCGAGCTCGAGCGCCTCCACGGGCGTGTTCTTCGTGTTCGTCATGTGCGTGTGGACACCGGACATGCCCGGTCGGTAGGGCAGCGCGCCTTCCCCGCCCGCGATCGTCTCGTAGTACGCGAACGTGGGCGCCCCGAGGAGGAGGTTGTTCATCGTCCCCTGGGACTGCGCGGGGACCCGGTCCGGCCATGCCCCGGCGAGCGCGAGGAACAACGTGTCCACGATCCGCTGGGAGGTCTCCACGTTCCCCGCGGCGACCGCGGCCGGAGGGCGGGGGTTCAGAAGGCTTCCGGGCGGCGCCTCGACGAGGACCGGTGCATAGCATCCGGCGTTCGGCGGCGCCTCCGGGTCCGTGAGGCAGCGGATCACGTAGTACGTCGCGGACCGGGTGACCGCGAGCGGGGCGTTCACGTTTCCCGCGACCTGATCGTCCGTGCCCGCGAAATCGACGCGGACGTCCGCGCCCAGGGTGACCGCACACCGGATCCGCAGCGGCGCGTCGCGGACCCCGTCGTCGTCCAAGGCATCCTCGGCTCGGTACGTCCCCGCCGGCGCGGCGGTCAGCGCCGCACGGACGCGCCGCTCGCTGTACGCCAGAATCTCATCCGCAAACGCGTCGAAGGTCGCGCCGCCATATTTGTCGTAGAGCTCCCGCAACCGCCGCGCCCCGAGCTCGTTCGCGGCCACCTGTGCGCGCAGGTCCCCGAGCCGCTCACGGGGGTTCCGCATCCCCTCGAGGATCCGCCGCCGGAGTTCCGGGTTCTCCTCGCCGCCGCGCAACCACTTGGCTGGCTCGAGCACGACGCCTTCGTCCTCGAGGGTCACGCGTCCGACGGGGAACGATCCGGGCGCCTGACCCCCTACGTCCGCGTGGTGGGCGCGGTTCACGACGAACCCGACGAGGCGGCCATCGTGGAACACGGGCTTCGCCAGCGTGATGTCCGGGAGGTGCGAGCCGCCGCGGTACGGGTCGTTCGTGATGAGCTGGTCCCCGTCCACCAGCTCGCCCCCGAACGTCGCCAGCAGGAACTCGACGGTCAGCGGCATGCCGCCGAGGTGGACGGGGATGTGCTCCGCCTGCGCGATCATCCGTCCCCGTCCGTCGAACAGGGCGCAACTCGCGTCCATCCGCTCTTTGATATTCGGGGAGTACGCGGTCCGCTTGAGAGCTACGCCCATTTCCTCCGGCACGAACGCGAAGCCGGTTCGAAGGATCTCGAGCTCCGCGGGGTTCACGCGCCCACCTCCACCGCCAAGACGCCGTGGCGGTCGACACGGAATCGCGCGCCGGGCGGAACAACGGTCGTCGCGTGATCCTCCTCGACGACGGCAGGGCCTTCCGCTTCGAACCCGACGGGCAAGGCGACGCGCGCGTAGGCAGTGGCCGTCTCGCGGCCCTCGGGGAACACGACGCTTCGGGTCCCCTTGACGGGCTCTCCGTGAGGCTCGACCGGCGGGACCGGGTGGGGCCGGGGAATGGTCGCGGTCAGCCGCACGGTCACGACCTCGACCGGCTCGTCCCGCGCCGCGTATCCGTATATCGCCTCGTGGCGGCGATGGAACTCCGCCGGAAGGTCGCCCCCCACGGCCACGTTCACTTCGTAACTCTGACCGACGTACCGCAGATCGACGGAGGGCGCGAGGAGCGGCTCCTCCCGGAAGCCTTGCCTCTCGAACGCGCGTCGCGCGCGGTCCGAGAACTCCGCCAGGATGTCCTCGACGACGGGCCCCGCGTCCGCGAGCGGCGTCACCTGCGTCCGGCCGAAGTCGTGGCGTAGGTCGCTCACAAGGATTCCGTACGCGGAGAACGCGCCCGGCAGGAACGGGACGAGGATCCGCGGGATGCCGATGTCGCGCGCCAGGTAGGCGGCGTGCATCGCACCCGCACCGCCAAACGCGAGGAGCGCGAAGTCCCGTGGGTCGAGGCCTCGCTTCGAGAGGGCCAGGCGCACGGCGGAACCCATGTTCGCGCGGACGACGGACTGGACCGCGACGATCGCCTCGTCGTACGTGCCGAAATGCGAGATGAGCGCCTTGGCACCCCGCTTCGCGGCGTGGACTTGGAGCGGCATCGTACCGCCAAGCAGTGCTGTCGGCAGCGCCCCGCCGAGGAGGTCCGCGTCCGCGACCGTGAACTCCGTGCCGCCACGGCCGTAGCACATCGGCCCCGGCTCGGCCCCCGCACTCCGCGGGCCCACGCGAAGGGCGCCGCCCGCGTCGAACCACGCCACGCTGCCACCGCCCGCGCCCACGGAAGTGATGTCCACGACCGGCGACGCAATCGGATGCCCCGCCAACGTCGCTTCGATCGTCCACGCCGCCTGACCGTCCGCGATGACGGACACGTCCGCGCTCGTCCCGCCCATGTCGAACGTGATGACGTTTCGCTCTCCCACGAGGTCCGCGACGACGCGCGCGGCCGCGACGCCACCCGCGGGCCCGGACAAGAGGAGGTCGAGGGGCCGCGCCCGCACGGCGGGGGACCGAACGACTCCGCCGGAGGACCGCATGACGAGAAACGGCGCACCCAAGGAGGCCTCGAGGTCCGCGAGGTACCGGTCCACGAGGGGCTTCACATACGCGTCGAGCACGGTTGTCGACGTGCGCTCGAACTCCCGGAACTCGGGCAGCACCTCGCTCGAGAGGGACACGGGCAGGTCGGCGAGGGCGTCCCGCACCAAGCGTTCGTGCTCCGGCTTGAGGAACGAGAACAGGAGGCACACGGCCACGGACTCCGCCCCGGAGGCGCGCATCTGGGCGGCGATCGCCGCGAGCGCTTCCGGGTCCGGCGCGCGGAGGACGGTGCCGTCCGAGGCTACCCGCTCCGCAAGGCCAAACCGTCGTTCCGCGGGCACGAGCGGGTCGGGCCGCGTGACCCGGAAGTCGTAGAGGCTCGGCCGATGCTGGCGGCCGATCGCGAGGACATCCTCGAACCCCTCCGTCGTCACGAGCGCGGTTCGGGCTCCGCGGCCCTCGAGGACCGCGTTCGTCGCGACCGTGGTCCCGTGCGCCATCGCGGTGCCGCGGAGCGCGCGCAGGCCGGCAAGGACGGCCGCACCGGGATTCCGCGGCGTCGACGGTACCTTGTGGATCCGCAGGTCCTCGTCCACGAAGTCCGTGAACGTGCCGCCTACGTCAACGCCGACGAGCACGCGCCCTCATCGCACGTCGCCCCTTAAGCGCGTAGAAAACGGGGAGCGACCGCGGCAACCGCGGGACGCTCCCAATGGCTGGATTCCAGGAACGACGCCGGCGCGGGCGGGACCGTCCGCGTCGGCCCGATCCTGGGACGAGAAAGCGGCGCGCAGTATATAGCAATTCTGTCGTTCAAGGTCTGAAAATAGACATCTATCGACAGAAAGCTCATACGTCAATGGACACTTCTCGGCATCGAGGTCGTCTCATGTGGGCGAAACTGAAGCCGTACTTCAAGGGGTTCCCCGCGCAGGAGAAAATCGCCCAGCTGATGGTGAACTACGGACTCCGGGTCAAGGAAGACCGCGTCTACGCGGGGGAAATCGAGCTCACGGACAGCGCGGTCGCGCGCGCGGCGGGCGTGGACCGACGGGTCGTGACCGCGACCGTGGAGACGATCCGGAAAACGCCGATCCTTGCAGAGTTCTTCGGGAAGCTGTGGCCCGTGTGCCACCTGGGGAACGTTGCGCCCCTCATGGGCTGGGGGGCGATTGAAATCCTCCCGACGAACGCGTCGAAGCCCGGGATTTTGGCGGGGACGTCCTCGATCATCGCGGAGGCGGGGATCAGCGTGCGGCAGGTCATCGTGGACGACCCGGAGGTCTTCGAAGATCCACGGGCGATGTTGATTACGGAAAAGCCCGTGCCGGAACGACTGCTGCCGAAGCTCCGGAATCTGGACGGGGTCCGCGGGGTCGTCCTTCGCTAGGGCGTCGCGGTCCGCGCCACGGTCCGGGCGACGTTCGGGACGAGGATTCGGCGCGCAAGGTCCTCGAACGCCCGCGTCACGTTGTCCCCCCGCTTCGCGCTCGTGAACAGGTACGGGGAATCGTACGCTTGGCTGAACGCGCGGACGTGGTCCTCCTGCTCTTCGAAGGACTCTACGAGGTCGACCTTGTTCACGAGGATGTGAACGGGGACGTCTCCCGACACGTCCCACGCCCGGTCGATCCATCCGTCGAGGGACTCGAGGCTCTCCCGGACCGTAACGTCCGCGACCGCCAGGATGGCCTGGCAACCGTAGAAGTACGATTCCTTGAGGAGCTCGCGGAAGCCCGCGGTGCCCATGACGTCCCAGATCGTCATCACGGCCTCGATCGGCGGGGTGAGCTCCGTGGCGTTCAGGACGACGGTCTTCTTCGTGACCTTCGCGCCGAGGGTCTGGATGTACGCGTCGTCGAACAGGTCGAGCACGTACCGTCGGATGAGGCTCGTCTTGCCGACGCCCGTGTCGCCCACGAGGCACAGCTTCAGCTTGACCCGCGAGCGCGGACGCTCCGCGCGAAGCACCGTCTCCCCCCGTTTGGTTCTCTACGACGTTCAAGGAAAGGTTCGCTCATAACCGTGCGCGCGTGGGAATCACGGATGATTCTTACGCGCCGAATTACCCGATCCGGAGGCGATGTTCTGTCCGCAAGCACCGGTCCATCACCACCTGCATCCCCGCGGCCCGCGCCTTTCGGGCGGCCGCCTCGTTCGCAATCCCTAGCTGCATCCAGAGGACCTTTGCCCTCCCCAAGCGGATCGCGTCGTCCACGATCGGCTCCACCTGGTCGGAGGGTCGGAAGATGTTCACGACCTCGTACGGCTCCGGGACCGCGCCGAGGTTCGGGTACGCCTTCTCCCCGAGAATCTCCGTCGCGGTGGGGTTCACCGGGATGACCCGGTACCCCTTGGACTGCATGTACGCGGGCACCGTGTGGGCGTCCTTGCTCGGGTCTTTCGAGCAGCCGACGACGGCGATCGTGCGATACCGCCGAAGGATGTCCGTGAGGTCTGGCTCCTCGCCCGCCAACGCTCCCCCTGCGTCCGGCGACACGGCGGTCCCGCGACTTATACGTTGGGGCGAAACCGTCTTAGCGGACGGCTGGCTGGCTGGGGTCGATGTGGGAGCTCGCGCGCCGCATGGCGGAACGGCTGCGCCGCACCTCCCGCGTCCGCGTGTACGGACACATCGACAGCGACGGGATCACGGGCGCGGCGATCGCGTCGGAGGCCCTCGCGCGGGCCGGCGTCGAGCACGACGTCACGTTTCTGAAGCGGCTCGACGAGGCGGCGCTCGCCGTCGTGAAGGACGAGAACCCGCAGCTCGCCTGGTTCGTCGACTTCGGGGCGGGCGTGTACGACAAGATGGACGGCCTCGACGCCGTGATCACGGACCACCACGTGCCCTCAGAGCGCGAAATCCCGCGAGAACATCGTAAAGACCTCGTCTCCTTCGCGCGCGCGGAAGACCGCGTGCTCATGTTGAACCCGCACCTGCTCGGGGAGGGGAGCGACGCCGCGAGCGGCGCGGGGACGACGTACCTCGTCGCGAAGGCGATGGACCTGCGGAACACGGACTTGGCGGCGATCGCAATCGTGGGCGCCGTCGCGGACATGCAGGAGCGGGAGTGGCGGCGCGTGACGGGGTTCAACCGCCAAATCCTGCAGGACGGAGTCGAGGCTCGCGTGCTCGACGCGAAGACCGACCTGCGCTTGTTCGGGCGGGAGACGCGGCCGATCCACAAGATGCTCCAGTACGCGAGCGACCCGTGGATCCCGCGCCTGTCCGGGAACGGCGAGGCGTGCATCGCGTTCCTCCTGGAGCTCGGGCTCGAGCCGAAACAGGAAGGGCGGTGGATTGCGTGGAACGAGCTGCCGTGGAGCCAGAAGCGGCTCGTCGCGTCCGAACTCGTCCGCCACATGCTTGACCGCGGCGTCGGATGGAAGGAGGTCGAGCGGCTCGTCGGGGAGACGTACACGCTCCTTCGGGAGGAATCCGGCAGCCCACTGCGGGACGCGAAGGAGTTCGGCACGCTGATCAACGCGTGCGGCCGGTACGACCGCGCGGACGTCGGATACCGGGTGTGTCGCGGGGACCGTGACGAGGCCCTCGCGGAGTCGCTCGCCCTGCTCCGGGGCCACCGCGAGACGATCGTCCGCTCCCTCGACTTCATCGACGAGATCGGAATTCAGCAGCTCACGGCGATTCAGTACTTCCACGCGCAGGACCGGATTCGGGACACGGTCGTGGGCATCGCCGCCAGCATGGCGCTCCAAGGCCCGGGGGCGAACCTCGCCCTTCCGATCGTCGCGTTCGCGCTCGCGGACGACGGCGTCAAGGTCAGCTGCCGCGGGACCCGGGAGCTCCTCGCACAGGGACTCGACTTGGCGGCGATCATGCAGCAAGCGTCGCGCGCGGTGGGCGGCGAAGGCGGGGGACACAAGGTCGCCGCGGGCGCGACAATCCCGCCGGGGACGGAACAGGAGTTCCTCGCGATCGTCGATCGCATGGTCGGCGAACAGTTGGGCCGCGCGTCCGGGTTCTCGACCGCGGACGGCCTTACCTTTATGTGAGCGCCATCCCTTCGAGGGCCGCCCATGCCGGAATCGGAATACGAGGTTGAACTGTTCCGCCGCGACGGCTTCCTTCGCCGCCAGTGCCCGACGTGTGATTCCTGGTTTTGGAGCCTCGTGGAAACGGCGACGTGCGGCGAACCGCCGTGCAAGGAGTACGACTTCCTCGGTCGATCCCCGATGAAAAAGGCCCTCACCCCGCGCGCGATGCGGGAGGAGTTCCTCTGCTTCCACGAGGCGAACGGCCACACGCGGGTGAAGCGCTACCCGATCGTCGCGCGGTGGCGGGACGACGTGTTCTTTACGCAAGCGTCCGTCTACCCGTTCCAGCCGTGGGTCATCGACGGCATCGCGGAACCGCCGGCGAACCCCCTCGCAATCTCCCAGCCGTGCGTGCGGTTCAACGACATCGACAACGTGGGCAAGACGGGCCGCCACTTCACGATGTTCGAGATGATGGCCCACCACGCGTTCAACCGGAAGAACAGAGAGATCTACTGGAAGGACCGGACCGTGGAGCTGTGCCACTCGTTCCTCGTCGAACGTCTCGGCGTCGACCCGAAGCTCATCACGTACAAGGAGTCGTGGTGGGCGGGCGGCGGCAATTCCGGGCCGTGCATGGAGGTCATCCTCGGCGGCGCGGAGCTCGCGACGCTCGTCTTCATGCAGTACAAAGACTCGAACGGCAACCGCATCCCGATGGAGACGAAGGTCGTTGACCCGGGATACGGCCTCGAGCGGCTCGCGTGGGTCTCGCAGGGCGTGCCGAGCGCGTACGAGGCCGTGTTCGGCGACATGCTCCAGTACATGAAACGGGCGACGGGCGCGACGAAGGTGGACGATCGCCTGCTGATGGAGTACAGCAAGGTGGCGGGGATGACAGCGGTCGAGTCCTTCGCGGACATCCGCGCGATCCGCCAGCAGACCGCGGACCGTCTCGGGATCACGGTCGACGAATTGATGAAGGAGGTCACGCCGCTCGAGCACATCTACGCGGTGCTCGACCATGCCCGGGCGCTCATGTTCGTGCTCGCCGACGGCGTGGTACCGAGCAACAGCCGCGAGGGGTACTTCGCTCGCCTGCTCGTGCGCCGTGGCATGCGGGCGTTTCGAGCCCTGGACCTCGACATGAAGCTCACGGACCTCGTCATCCTGTTCGTGCAACACTACATGGAGGACTTCCCCGAAGTGTTCGCGAACCGCACGGACATCCTCCGGATGCTCGAAATTGAGCAGAAGAGGTACGCGGAGACGCTCACGAAGGGACGGGACATCGTCCGCCGCGTCGAGGCGGACCTGCGGGCGGAGGGTGCCGCCAAGTTTGACCCCGATCACCTCGTGCACCTGTACGACTCCCACGGGCTGACGCCGGAGGTTGTGAAGGAGTTCGCCGAGCTGCCCGTCGAGGTCCCCGACGACTTTTTCGCCCGCGTCGCGGCGCGGCACGAGGCGGCGGCGCCGAAGGAGGCGAAGCTGCATACGTGGCCTGGCACGCCGCCGGCAAGCCGGTTGCGTGTGTACGAGAACCCGGACAAGCAGAAGTTCCTCGCGAAGGTCGCCGCGATCGAGAACAACGCGGTCGTGCTCGACCAGACGTACTTCTATCCGGAAGGCGGCGGGCAGGAGGCGGACCACGGCACGATCCGCGGGTACGACGTCGTGGACGTGCAGCAGATTGGCGATTCCGTGGTCCACTTCCTGAAGGTGAAGCCGGACGCCCTCGTCGTCGGGAAGCGGGTCACGTGCATCATCGACTGGGAGCGCCGATCGAGGCTCAAGCGACACCACACCGCGACGCACATCACCCTCGGCGCGGCGCGGAAGGTGCTCGGGAACCACGTGTGGCAGACGGGCGCGCACAAGGCGGAGGACCTCGCGCGGCTCGACATCACACACTTCGACAGCCTGTCAGACGATGAAGTTCGGAAAATCGAGAAGGTCGCGAACGACATCGTCCTCTCGGACAAGCGGGTGACGACGAAGTTCCTCGCGCGCGACGTGGCGGAGCGGAAGTACGGGTTCCGGCTGTACCAAGGGGGCTCCGTCCCGGGCGCGAAGCTCCGGGTTGTCGAGGTTCCGGACTGGGACATCGAGGCTTGTGGTGGGACGCACTGCACGCGCACGAGCCAGGTCGGACTCATCAAACTCCTGAGGACCACGCGAATCCAGGACGGGGTCGTCCGGTTGGAGTACGTCGCAGGACCTGCGGCGGTCGAGTTCGTCCAGAAGCAGTCGCAGGCGATGGAGGCCGTGCGGGAGCGGCTCGGCGTGCCGATGGACCACGTCGCGGAGGCCGTGGCGCGACTACAAGACGAGGTGAAGGACCTCCGCAAGCGCATCGAGGCGCTCGAACGGGGCAGCATCCGTGCGGCGGTGACGGAAGCGGTCGCGGAGGAGACGACCCGCCAAGTTCAGCTGGCAGATCGCGCGGTCGAAGTGCGCGTCGCTCCCCTCGGCCCCTTGCGTCTCTGGCAGGCGGTCGTGAACCCGGGCACGACGGACGACTTGAAGCGCCTCGCGGTCCCCATCATCCGGGAGTCGGGCAACGTC
The DNA here is from genome assembly GCA_016207545.1 of Methanobacteriota archaeon. Lineage (GTDB taxonomy): Archaea > Thermoplasmatota > Thermoplasmata > RBG-16-68-12 > EA-27 > EA-27. The sequence continues at coordinate 35,166 of JACQPO010000140.1, forward strand.
GTCGCGTTCGTGGCGAGGAATACGTCCGCGAGCATCCTCGTGGCCCGCAGCGCGGACGTAACGTTGGATTGCCTAAGCGTTGCCCGCGGAGCGGCGGCCCTCCTTGGCGGCGCTGCCGGCGGCACCTCCGATTTCGCGCAGGGCGGCGGCGCGAAGGTCGACGAGATCGAAGCGGCGCTCGCCTCCGCGATTTCCGCGATTCGTGAATCCTTGGGATAAACCCTCAAATACAACCGTCCGTTAAGCGGCGCGAAGATGTTCTCCGACTTGGGCGCGGAGATTGAATCCGTGCGCGCGGCGGTCTCCGCGCGCTTTCCCGTCTACGACACCCGCGTCACGCCACAGGCCGTCGCGTTCCTCGTGAACGTCGACCCCGCCACGATGGAGAAGAAGTTCGACGACCTGCGCCTCGAGCTCGTGCCGAAGGACTACATCCCGTCCCTCACGAAACAAGGCGGGGAATACACCGTCCTCGTGCAGCGTCGGCCGTCACAACGGTTCGTCGGCTCCCACGTGAACCTCCTCCTCCTCATCGCGACGATCATCACGACGACGTTCGCGGGCGCCCTGAACTGGGCAGGGTACGACGACATCGACTGGCTATCCCTCGATGCGTTCGCGAAGGGATCCTTGTTCTTCACCCTGCCCCTCATGGCGATCCTCGGCATCCACGAGATGGGACACTACGTGATCGCGCAGCGCTACCGCGTCCACGCGTCCCTCCCGTTCTTCATCCCGGCTCCCGCGACGTTCCTCGGCACGTTCGGCGCGATGATCAGCATGCGCGACCCGATCCCGAGCCGGAAGGCGCTCATCGACATCGGCGCCGCGGGCCCGATCCTCGGCCTCATCACCGCGATCCCCGTGACGATCCTCGGGTTGGTCCTCATGCAAGTCGACCCGCGGCCTGCGCCGCTCAACTCGGGCGGGGGCTTGGAGGTCGAACTTCCGTTCCTCTACCAGCTCCTGTCCTATTTCGTGCCCATCCCGAACAACGTCATCCTCCATCCGACGGCCTTTGCCGGCTGGGTCGGCCTGTTCGTGACGGCCCTCAACCTGATGCCCGCGGGACAGCTCGACGGGGGACACGTCGCCCGCGCGGTGCTCGGGGAAAACAGCCGGTACCTGAGCTACGCGGCGATCTTCGGCATGATCCTGCTCGGCTTCTGGTACTTCGGCTGGTTCATCATCGCGGTGTTCATCATGTTCATGGGCGCGCGGCATCCGCCGCCGCTCAACGACTTGACGAGACTCGACGGGAAGCGCCACGCGGTCGGCGCCCTCGCACTCGCCGTCCTCCTCCTTTCGTTCGTCGCCATCCCCGTGAACCTCATCGAGCCCATTGCGGACATCCAGTTCGAGTCCGAGAATGCCCCCGCCATCCCGGTGACGGAACTCAATGTGACGGCCGCCGTCGGCACTGCAACGAGCTACACGTTCCGGATTGTCAACCTGGGGAACGTGGAAACCTGGATCAGCCTCAACCTGTCCACACCCAACTTCCCCGGCAATCTCAGCGTGGCGTTCGCCAACTTGTCGGTGGGCAATCGGTCAATCCAGGTCGGGGCGTCGGACGTGAACTTCACGCTTAATGCTACGGAGTCTGCGAACGTGACCTTGTCCGTTGACGCGACGAACTACTCCCTCGCCCCCGACGACAAGGTGTTCTTCGTCAAGGCGCGCGTGAAGGGGGAGGGCCTTCGGGCGTTCGACCAACCAGAACTGACGTTCCACCTGCACGTCGAATGACGACGAACGTGCGGGTCAGGCTCTTGTGGACGCGCAGCGAGTAGGACTCCACGAGTTCGAGGCCCTCCGTTGACTTCACCAGCTTGGGGTCGGGAACGATCATCGAGAGAAAGCGTCCGGGCTTCAGGACATCGCGTGCAACGGCCAAGGCGCGTGCGAACAGCGAACCGAGCGGCTCGCCCTTGGTCGTAGTCGCCCGTCCGTAGGGCGGGTCCGTGACGACCGCGTCCACGCGACCCACGTATTCGGGGACTTTGCCGATATCCATCGCCGCCAAGTCTGCAGTGAGTCCCCATCGTCCGAGGACCTCGCGACAGCCTTCAACCATATCCTCCCGGATGTCGCTGCCAATCACGCGCGCCCCGATGAGGCCTGCCTCCAGGAGGACGCCGCCGGTTCCACAGAACGGGTCGAGTACGACGTCCCCCTCGCGCACCCGGCCGAGGTTCACGAGCGCACGGGCGAGCCGCGGGTGGAGGGAAATCGGGTAGAAGAAGGACCGCTCCTCCACCTTCCTCGACTCGTAGGCGCTCCGATCAATCGCCGCCAAGCGTCGGCATAAGTAATGCTGTTCGCCCTCGATGAGCCGGACCTCCTCGTCCGGATTTCGGAGATTGACCTCCCGTGCGACGATGAGATCGCCGATCTGTCGTTCGAGCTCCTGCTTGTTGTGGCACCCCTTGAACGAGTTCACCCGGACGCGAAAAGTGCGGTCGGGGAACGAGAGGCCGCGCGCTGCAACGAGGACGGCGTCCAGAGGGCCCCATGCGAGGAGCTCGTCGACGTAGTGCGCGAGACCGAGGCGGCGGGCGAGCCATCCGGCGTCGACGTCCGTCTCCGCCGCGAGCAGGCGGTCTTCCGCGAGGAGGACCCGAAAAGGGCGACCGGACGCCTCGAGCGCCGCCAACGCCTCCGCGCGCGCGAGGGACGTCTGTTCCCCCGACAACTCGATCAGGATGCGCACGGGCGGCCATCGAGGCGGGAGGCTTTGATGGTTCCCTTCCGAGACGCCGAGGCGCCGCCCTTGATGACCACCGTTACACCTATAAAGTCTGCACTGCGTTGCGCGCACCGTGCTCCGGGTGCGACCATTCGCGCCGAACGACTTGGGCGCGGTCGTCGCAATCGTGAAAGAGGCGCTTCGCGAGAACTATCCGACGAGCTTGTACCTCGACATCCACAAGTGGTGGCGGGACGGATTCCTCGTCGCGGAGAACATGGGCACGGTCGTCGGCTTCTTGGCGTCGGTCATGATGGCGCCGGAGCAGTCCCGGATCCTCATGTTGGCGGTGTATCAGGCGTGGCGGCGGAGGGGTGTGGGCTCTGCGCTCATGGACGCGTTCCTTAACGAGTGTGCACTGCGCGGCGTGAAGTCCGTGGAGCTCGAGGTCCGCCGGAGAAACCAGGAAGCGATTCGGTTCTACACGCGGTACGGGTTCCAGATTGCGCACGTGCTTCCCAAGTTCTACACGGACGGGGAAGACGGGTTCAAGATGCGGCGGTTTCTCTAGGTGACGCACACCGTATGGGCGCTCATACGCCGCCAAGGAGGAATGCGGCAACGGCGGTGGAGACCAACTGAATAGTCGAGTTGTCGAGCCCGCGCGGAGAGACCGCCTCGACGATCGTCACTCCGGCGGCGGTCGCCGCAGACGGAACGAGCGCGGCATTCCAAGGGAGGGACAGCGCAAAAACTGCCGCCACATGAACCGCGACGAAAGACACGAGGAGGATCGCGATGCTTCCCTCGACGGTGCGTCGCGCCGCGCCGAACAAACCTGCGACTCGGTACGGGTGCCGCCCAAATCGCACACCTACCGGTTCGCCGATTGCATCTCCCCATCCCGCCACGACGTAACCGACGACGGCGAGCGGGCCAAACCATACGTTCCCAAGCAGGCCTCCGACTGCGGTCGCGAGGAACGGAATGAGAATGTAGAGCGAACGATGCGGCGCATCGTCCTCGCGGGCGACCCCTTCATACAGAACGTTGCCGCCATCCAACAAGATCGCGACGAGGACGTACAAGGTGGCGACGCCGCCGTAGACAAGCACAGCCTCGAGGCCGCCGAGGAACGCGGCCACGCCGGCGAACGTGAAGACAAGGAGGTGAAACAGCTTTCGCGTGTAATTCGTCTTGACTCTGAAACGAAGTTTCACGAACCCAGCAAGGAGCCCCGCCCCGAAGGCAACCGCGAATCCGAAGGCGGCGAACGGGAGAGCGAGCGAAGGATCGAACAACCGCTCGATCGAGACCACGGGCCCGAAGTCCACTTCCGACTCAAGAATGCGACGCCCGGGTCACTGGTACCCGCGGCGGTCGTCGTACGGATGGTAGTTCCAGTAGTGGTACGGGGACATGCTCTTCTGGGACTCCGTGATGTCCGCGGCCTGGCCCGCGTAGTACGACCCGTACCGTTCCTTGATCTGCTGCTCCGCGCTCTTCGCGAGCCGAATTGCCTTCCGGATGTGGGATTCCTCGATCGCGGGGCTGGCCTCGATCACCGCCAAATCGCCCGCAGCGCGGATGAGGCCGCCGAGCTCCCGAAGCCGGAGCGTGAGGGCGTGGTCCTTGTTGTCGATGTCCTTCGCCCGCCGCCGAGCCTCCTCGATGATCGCCTTCACGGCCTCGCGGCTCGCATGCGGGATCCGCTTGTCTGTCGCGATCTCCTGCGCGACGAACTGGACCATCCTCGCGCGGTTCCGGTCGCTGTCCTCCATCGTCGTCTCGACGAGAACCTCGTAACCGGAGCCGGTGATCCGCGAGCGGAGCGGGGACAAGATGTGCGGCAGGTCCTGGATGTTGCACGCGCCGACGAAGATGAAGTCGCACGGCACGCTGTCGACGCGCACCGCGGCGCCCGCGCTCTGTGGGTTTCGTCCGCTGATCGGGAACCGCTTCTCCTGCATCGCGGTCAAGATGTACCGCTGGAGGACGCCGAGCTGCGGAAGCTCGTCGATGAACAACACGCCCTGGTGGGCCTCGTGAATCGCGCCGGGCACGACGCGCTCGTACGGCGGCGTGCCGAGTTGCGGATGGCCCCCGTACGGGTCGTGCTTGACGTCCCCGAGCAGTTCCGTCTCGCTCGCGCCCGTCGCGAGGACGAACGGGTTCCGGTTGATCGGCACGAGCACCTTGCGCGGAGAGTCCTTTTCCATATCACGGCGCTTTTCGAGCGCCTTCTGGTCGAGGACTTTGATCATCTCCCCCGCCCGCTCGTAGACGACGACCTCCTCTTGGCCAAACCGCTTCCGCGTCGTCGTCACGCGGTTCCGCCCGCCGAGCTCGCCCATCGTGATCTCGAAGAACCCGCCGAGGAGGTCCCCGAACGGATTCCCGAGCGGTTGCTGCGCGGACGACTTCGGCCGCCCGCACTTCGGGCACATCCGTTCCTTCGGCGACGAGTAGATGCCGCAGTGGACGCACTTGTACCCGAGCCGCTCTGCGACGTTGATCGGCGCCTCCCGCGGGTCGATCAGCTCCCCCTCCGCGCCCTCCCGCTCGATGCTTTCCTTGAGCACGTCGTCGCGTACCTTGACCTCGATCAGGGGCCGCTCCGGGTTCTCCGGGTTGTGGACGACGCGAATCTCCTCGCTTGGCGGCGGCGAGTGGAGCGCGAGCGCCTGCGCGATCATGGACTTCCCCGTCCCGGGCGGACCCACGAGGAGGAAGTGGCGGCGCTGGGACGCCGCGATCCGCGCGAGGTTGACGGCCTCGTCCTGTCCGACGACGCGCGCGAGGGGATCCGCTGGAATCGCGACGTCCGCCGTCGACTCGAGCTCCTCGAGCCCGAACCCCTTGTCCGCCTTGAGCAGTTCCTTCTCGCCGATGGTCGGTCCCTCACGCGAAGTCGTCGCGGGTCAGCACCTCGATGCCCGCGGGCTGTTTCGTCACGGTGCCCATCTTCGTCCCGATCACGGAGCGAATGCCGAGCTCCGACGCAATGTCGAGGATTCGTTGGGTGATGATGCCGTCGAACACGATCGCCTTCGCGCCCTTTCCGTTGTCCTTCAGGGTCTCGACGAGCTCCCGCACGGGGACCTCCGCGACCACGGCGTCGTCACCGCCGAGGATCTTCGCCTTCGAGGTGCCCCCAAGCCCGAGCAAGATGTCCCGGTACTTCTCGAGCTGGGGCGTCACAGGCCTCGGCGCACGGGCGGGCTCCGGCCGCGGCGCCATCCGCGCGGGCTCCATCGGCTCCGCCGCTTCGGACGCAGGTCGGGCCGGCGCCTCTGGCATTGGACCGCCGGGCGCCTCCTTCTCCGGGTGCTTGTACATCGCACCGAGTCCGTACATCTCCACATACTGCTCCGCGGGAATCTTGTTCCGCAAAGCCTTCATGATCTGCTTCTGCGTGAGCTCCTCGACCTCGCGCCCGCGCGGCGCGCGCGCGATGAAGTCGACTTCCGCGACCTGGAGCAACTCCTTGAGGATCAGGTCTCCGCCTCGGTCTCCGTCGAGGAACACGGTCACGACCTTCTCGCGGCTCAGATCCTGAATTGACTTCGGGACGTTCGTCCCCTCGACCGCGACCGCGTTCTTGATCCCGGACCGGAGGAGCGTGAGCACGTCCTGGCGGCCTTCCACGATCACGATCGCGTCGCTGTCCTCCACGTTCGGGCCCGCGGGCAGGCGCTCGGAGCCGAAGCTCACGATCTCGGACACCTGGACGGAGGCGCGCACCTCGTCGAGGAGGTCCGTGCCCGTCGCCTTGGAACCCTCGAGCATCTGGCCGAGGAGCTGCTTCGCGCGCTCGATGATCTTGTTCCGCTTCGTCACCCGGACGTCCTCGACCTTTTCGACCTTGATCTGGGCCTTGCACGGCCCGACGCGGTCGATCGTTTCGAGCGCGGCCGCGAGGATCGAGGTCTCGACTTGGTCGAGGCTCGACGGGATGAAAATCGCCCCACTGCTGCGGCCCTTCTTGCTGTCTACCTCAACTTCGATTCGGCCGATCCGTCCGCTCTTCTGCAAGTCCCGGAGGTCGAGCTCCTCGCCGAGCAGACCCTCCGTCTGCCCGAAGATTGCGCCGACAACGTCCGGCTTTTCCACGATCCCGTCCGCTTCGAGACGGGCTTGTATCAAGTACTTCATCGCACTCGGGTCAATGGTCATACGATCGCCTCGGAAACCGCCTAGGACCCGCGCCCCTTCCAGGGGCCCACCGCCGAGGACGCGTCCGCGGGACACCCCCGGAACGGCTGATCGGAAGGACAGGAAATGGTGAGGGCGAAGGCTGCTTTCCGCGTGTGCACACCGGTCGACTCTATATAAAGGTTCCGTGGTCGTTCGCGTGCGACGACGTAACGCGGCTACCGCCGGCGGCTCCGGTCCGCGTACCACGCGCGGTTCGCCCGCACCCGGCGTCGCCCGTCGTCCCCGCGGGGCCGCAGGTTCTCCATGTACCGATGCAAGTCTTCGACGGCCTTGATTTCCTTGCCGCACAAGAACGCAATCTGTGCGCGCAAGTCGTCGTCGTACCGCACGCCGTTCGCCGCCAGGCCGTCCCGCAGCTGCCGCGCGAGCTTGCCGCCACGCGCGTCCCAATCCGTGAGGATGAGGACCTCGCGGTGCTCCGCCGCCAACCGCTCGCACAGGTGGAAGACGCTCACCCCCCGGTGGACGGTCACGATCGTCCCCGTGAGTCCCAGCGTGCGCAACGCGCGGACGTCCCGCTCCCCTTCCACGACGACGGGCACCTCCTCGTTCTTTTCCGCGAGGCGGGCGACGACGCGCCGCAGTTCCTCGTACCGCTCCTCCGGGTTCATCGGCCGCCTTCGGCGCAAGGAGCCGTGCCGCTTCCATAAACGTTTCTTTGGGCAATGTCAAATAACGGCGGGCGGATACCGTCGCGATGGCGAGGGAGGAGGACGTCTCCTTCGAACGAATCACGCGCGTGTACCGCGACGAGAGCCAACGCAAGACCCTCGCCCCGCTCGAGCCCGATTTCTATGAGAAGGTGAACCGCTACCTCACGCGCCTCGAGGCGGATTTGGCCGCGGAACGGGGGAAGGACCCGAACGCGAAGGGCGCGGTGCTTCTCCAGGACGAGCTGCGCAAGGCGCTCCAGAAGCGCGAGCAGGTCCTCCACTACCGGGAGCGGAAGATCGCGCTCCTCGCAATCCAGCAGGCGGGCGGTGGGGAGGCCGACGTCCGCGGGCTCGCACGCCCCGAGCAGGAGCTCCTGCGGCGCCTCGTCGACGTCCTGCGCGCGCACCGCGCGGAGGCGACGGGGCTCGCACCGGATCCGACGCAGGCGGCCGCGCCCGCAACGTCCGCGGCGGAACCCCCCGCGGCAGCGGCGCCGAAGGGCGTGCTTCTCCATATCCTCGAGGACGTCCCCCCGTTCGCGGGGCCCGACGGCACGTACCGGTTGCGCAAGGAGGACCTCGTCACCTTGCCGCCGCCGCTCGCGAAGGTCCTCGTCGAGCGCGGCAAGGCGCGGGTCGTAAACGCGACGCCCTGAGTCCCGCGGAAGGCTTTTCTCATCCACGGACCATCAACCCAGGGAAGCACGGTAATAGTACCGACCCCCATAGGACTCGAGCACTGGCGGCGACATGCCTGGCACGCCGAAATCGCGGGGGTCGTCCTCCTGTTCGTCGGATCCGCACTCGGTTTCGGGATGAGGGCATCGCTCAGAGTTCTCGGGGGACTCGTGACCATGTCCCTCATTTCGCGGGCCTCATTCTCATTTCCGCGGCCCTCGTGGGCTTCTTCGTCCACGGCTGGTACCGTCGCGCCTACGCATGAAGTCGGGTTACGTCCACGGGAAGCGGAAAAGCAACGATTAAATAGCGAGGCGCGGTATGGCATAAGGCTCTCCCGGACCGAGGGCAATGCACCAATGCGTGCGGCATCCCATTTTCGTCCGGAGGGCGTCGTGCACCCGCGGGCGATTCGCGAGACGCGCGCGGGGTAGAGGTCGAGGTCGCTGGAGGAGCCTCGCTCCGCGGACAGCGTCCGTTGACACCGAATCATATGCTAGCCTGGACGTGTGCTAAGCCGATAGGTCAGCGGTTAGAAGCTGCCTGGGGAATGGCTCGGCTCGGGCGCCGAAGACGGTCGTGCCAAGCTGCGATATGCGGCGGGTAGGCGCATGGAACCCGTGATCCGCCGATTGCCGAATGGGACCTCCTGCCCCTTTGGGGCGTTCCGTAAGGAACGGGAACCCCCGGAATTGAAGCATCCTAGTACGGGGAGGAATAGAAATCAACAGAGATGCCCTCAGTAAAGGCGATCGAAGAGGGCACAGGGCAAACCGAATCCGCCCCCGAGAGGGGGTAGAGATGTGGTGTTCGGACTCCGGCACGTCCTACCTCGCCAACCCGAAGTCCCCTGGAACGGGGCTCCAGAGAGGGTGACAGACCCGTAGGGGTACGCGAGGAGGACGATTCGGAGGATCCAGAGTAGCGTGCGTTGGAAATCGCGCGCGAACGTGGGTGGCATCTCCATCCAACCCTAAACACGACCCGAGTCCGATAGCGCAGTAGTAGCGTGAGTGAAAGCTGAAAAGTACCCTTGACGGGAGGTGAAAAGAGCCTGAAACCAGGTAGCCACAGGCCGATGGGGCGTGCAAGCGACGAACTCCGAAAGGAGGGAGCAGCGTCCCATCATCCGTTTTGAAAAACGGGCCAGGGAGTCCGGATGGACGGCGAGGTTAACCGCCACAAGCGGGAAGCCGTAGCGAAAGCGACAGGTCCGCAGCCCGCAAGGGCGAGGGACGTCGTGGACTCGCGAGGAGTCGTCTGTGAGGTACCCGAAGCCGGTCGATCTATGCCTGGGCAGGTCGAAGCCCTCCGAAAGGGGGGTGGAGGACCGACCCGATACTGATGTGCAAATCGTTCGGTTGACCTGGGCATAGGGGTGAAAGGCCAATCTAGGCCGGGAATGGCTGGTTCCCCTCGAAACTACCCGCAGGTAGATCTCGGTGGAGGACGGGCCGTGCGGTAGAGCGACGGATCGGGCATTTAGGCGGAGAAATCCGCCGGTGCCCTGTCAAACTCCGAACGTGCGGCCACCATAGAAACCGGGAGTCGGGCATCGGGGTAAGCTTGATGTCCGAAAGGGAAAGATCCTAGCGTGCGGTTAAGGTCCCTAAGTGCCGACTAAGTGCGACGAAAAGGGCGTTCGCGGTCTCAGACAACTGGGAGGTGGGCTTAGAAGCAGCCATCCTTTAAAGATAGCGTAACAGCTCACCAGCCGAGATCGCGGGCCCCGAAAAGGGACGGGGCTAAGTCGGTCACCGATACCGTACAGCACCGCAAGGTGATCTGGTAGAGGGGCGCCGTGCGTGGGGAGAAGCCGGGCCGTGAGGTCCGGTGGACCGCGCATGGATGCGGATCCTGGGAAGAGTAGCAGCAAAGTGGGGTGAGAATCCCCACCGCCGAAAGGGCCAGGGTTCCTCGGCAATGTTCGTCAGCCGAGGGTTAGTCGGTCCTAAGATGTCCCTTAACCGAGGACGTCGAAAGGGAAGCCGGTTAATATTCCGGCACCGCGCAAGTCCATGCCCATCGTGGGACGCATCGAGGCAGTCCGAGCGTGCTCGCCAGTACGTCCAAGCGTGGAACCCCGGGGAGAGCCGTCATGGTGAGAACCGGGAGAAAGCGCCAGTGGGAGGGGTGAAGGCCTCTCTTCGGACGATCCTTGGTGACCGTGAAAACCATGATGGGGTCAACTTGTGCGTCCGTACCTAGAACCGACACAGGTGCCCCTGGGTGAGAAGCCCAAGGCGGGTCGGCGACAATCCGGGCGAGGGAACTCGGCAAATTGGCCCCGTACCTTCGGAAGAAGGGGTGCCAGCCACGCGAGTGGCTGGTCGCAGTGACCGGGGCGCTCCGACTGTTTACTAAAAACACAGGTGGCCGCCAAATCGAAAGGTTGTGAACGGCCGCTGAAGCCTGCCCAGTACTGGTACCTGAAAGCCCGTTTCAACGGGAGGAAGGGCCAGTAAACGGCGGGGGTAACTATGACCCTCTTAAGGTTCGATTCGCGAGCCTTAATAAAAATCGGCCATTTGCGGGGAAGTCCGTCGTATCCTGCGCTACTCGCCGCCAGATTGGCGGCAGTAACAACGCGCTAGGTGCGGATCATCCGCAGGGAAGGCCGACGTTGAATCGTCGGAACCCTCAGAGACTGTATGCCGATCACCGCGCACCAGCGGTGAAGATATAGTCCGACCC
>JACQPO010000141.1 GCA_016207545.1 Methanobacteriota archaeon
GCTAAGAAGGGGTGAAACCATGAAGAATCACACAACCGCTCGTCCCTCGGACTTCCGACCGTCCGACCAGGCGGTCGCGGCCGTCGTCCGACTGATCTCCTCCCTGAACCGGTAGGCGCCGGGACTCCGGCCCCCGCCGGTCCCCCTCCCTTTTTCTGTCATCTCTCGAGCACGGCCGGGCGATCGCCCCGTCATGCGAGCCGGGCCTTCGTAATCCGCCAATACCCCGAGCGGCCCTCCCAGACCGGCTTCGCGGCCTCGACCTCGAGGCGCCGCCGGAACGGGGGCGCGTGGAGCACGAGGGTCTCGAACTCGCCGCCCTCCCCGCACGGGTGGACGCCGACCCGGTCCCGGAGCCGGAGGAGGTCCTGGGCGGCCGTCGCATCGAGGGGCCGGCCGAGCCAGGAGGCGTCGAGCCCCTCCGCGGACACCGCGGAAAAGCGGATGTCCATCCCCGCGGCCAGGTAGTCCGCCAGGAGGTGCTCCGGGTTTCGCCGCCAGAGGGGCGCGAACACGCGGACGCCAAGCTCGTGGCTCACGCGGTTCACCCGTCGGTGCTGGTAGTCCGACGCGATCGCGCCGACGAGGACGGCGCCCGCCCCGGATCGCCGGAGGATCCGCCGGAGGGCCTCCAGCTCCGCCTCTTCCCCGGTCCCCGCCCGCTCCTCCAAGAGGGGTATCCCCAGTGCCTCCGCCTGGAGGGGGGTCGCGTGGAGGTTCGGGACGTGGTACAACATGGATTCCGGGTCCTCCGGGTGGATTGCGAGGAGGTGGCTCACCGTCCACCCTCGCTGCTGGGCCACGTAGACCGCGTACGTGGAATCCTTTCCGCCGGAGAACAGGGCGGCGACCCGCACGGTCGGGGGAACGGGCGCGCCCACTTAACCCAGCGCGCCGGGGGCGTTGAGCCGGCTCGGGTCGAGCACGCCGTCCGGCCGCACGGCGGCGAGGAGGTCCCGCAGCGTGTATGCGGCCCCCAAGTGCTCGTGGACCCGGCCGAGGACGACTTCCCGCGGCGGCTCCTCGAGGAGCACGACGGGCATCGAGGCGAGGCCCGCCTCCGCCTCCCGCGCCCGTTCGTACCCGTGGGGGGTCAGGGAGTACGCCTGCTTGCGCCGCGTCCCGCCGAGGACGCGCATCGTCCGGTGGACGGCGAGGCCCCGCCGTTCCAACGCCTGAAGGGCGAGGGTCACGTGGCTCCGCCGCACGCGGAGGGCGTCCGCAATCCCCTGCTGCGTCACGGGGAGCGGTGCGACGTCCCGGTCCGCGTACCGCACGTACGCGAGGAGGTGGACGAGCACCTTCTGGTTCAGCGTGACCTTCACGCGCCCGGCTCCTGGACCGCCCATCGCAGACCCGTTCCCGCCCACGGCGGTCGGAATCCGCCGCGAACGTACTTAGGTAGATTGGAGCGGCGCTTTGTACCTCGCGAAACCGTTCGGAAATTCCCGAACCGCGGAGGGAACCTTTTTCCCCGCCCGGCGGGTTCGTCCGCGCGTGACGGAGGACCTCAAGCGCCTCGCGGGCGAGGCCGCGATCGCGCACGTGCGGGACGGGATGACCGTCGGCCTCGGGACGGGATCCACCGCGGCCCACGCGATCCGGAAGTTGGCGGCGGTCGTCCGCGAGCGCGGGTGGACGATTCGCGGGGTGCCCACGTCGATTGCGACGGAGCGGCTCGCCGCCTCCCTCGGCCTCCCGCTCGCGACCCTCGACGAGGTCGACTCCGTCGACGTCGCGATTGACGGCGCGGACGAGGTCGACCCGAAGCGGAACCTGATCAAGGGTGCGGGAGGCGCCCACCTGCGGGAGAAGCTCGTGGCGCGCGCGGCGGCGAAGGTCGTGATCGCGGTCGACGCCTCGAAGCTCGTCCCCGTCCTGGGCACGAAGGCTCCCGTGCCCGTCGAGGTCCATCCGTTCGGCTGGCGGCAGACGAAGAACGCGCTCGAGGCGCTGTGGTGCACGGCCACGCTGCGCACGGCGGACGGCGACCCGTTCTGGACGGACAACGGGAACTACATCCTCGACTGCAAGTTCGGCCCGATTCCGAAGCCGGAGAAGCTCGAGAGGGAGATCAACAACGTGCCGGGCGTGCTCGAGAACGGCCTGTTCGTCGGCCTCGCCCACGTCGTCGTCGTGGCGGGACCCGAGGGCTTGCGCACGATGCCCTAGCCCATGTGCCGTTTGAGTTGCCGCACGGTGCTCTGAATCTCCTCGATTTTCCGGCGCTCCTCCCGCGCGATTTGCTCGACGACTTCCTCGAACGGCACCGCGAGCCGGTATGCGTGGACGGGACGTCCTTTCCCCTGCCGCTTGACGTCCCGCTTGTCCACCCACTTTCGATGCCGCAACTCCTGCACGGCGAGGCTGACCTCGGGTTGGCGGAGCCCCGTCGCCTTCTCGATCTCCACGGACGTCGTCTCGTCGCGGTTCGACAAGAACACGAGCGCTTTCGCGACGTTCTTCGCCATCCCGGTCCGGGCGAGGAGCTCGACGGTCTGTTCGTCCTTCAGCCGGAGACGCGCGTCCTTGGTCATCGGCAAGCCCCGAGAATTATTGGTAGGCGAATATAAATATGTTCCCATTTTTCGTTTGGGGGTGGAACATGAGGCGCCCGTACCCCCCTTTCACAACAAGCTTTATTACGAACTCAGGGTTAGGCACCAAGACCGATGAAACTTCCGAGGACGATTCGCGGTTATTGTCCCCATTGCAACAAGCACACGGAGCTCGAGGTCGAGCGGGTCAAGACGAGGCCGCGGTCCGAGCTGCGCGCGGGCCAGCGGCGCTTCCGCCGGGTGGACGCCGGGTACGGCGGCTTCCCGCGTCCGAAGCCCGAGGGGCGGGAGAAACCGACGAAGCGCGTCCACCTGCGGTACCGGTGCAAGGAATGCAAGAAGGCGCACCAGCGCGCCGGGATTCGGGCGAAGAAGTTTGAACTCGTGGAGGTGCACGCGTGATCCCCACGCCGCGCGGCCGGTTCCTTCGCATCAAGTGCGAGGACTGCGGAGGGGAACAGATCATCTTTGACCGCGCGGCGACGGTCGTTGCGTGCCTCGTGTGCGGCGCTACGTTGGCGCGGCCCACGGGCGGCAAGGTGGCAATCGAGGGGGAGGTCCTCGGGGCGGTGGAGTAGATGCCCCGGGGAATGGAGTTCCCGGAGCCCGGCGAACTCGTCGTCTGTACGGTCACGAACGTGAAGAACTTCGGCGCGTTCGTGTGGCTCGACGAGTATCCCACGGACCCCGGGCGGAGGAAGCTCGAGCTGCGGGCGCAGAACCCCGACAAGGCGGACGAGGTGAAGTTCGAGGACGGGGACTTCCGGGAGGGGTTCATCCACATCACGGAGGTCGCGCCCGGGTGGATCAAGTACATCCGGGACTACGTCCGCGAGGGCCAGAAGGCCGTCTGCAAGGTCCTCAAGGTGGACGAGCAGAAGGGCCACATCGACCTCTCCCTGAAGAGCGTCAACGAGCACCAGAAGCGGGAGAAGATCCAGCAGTACAAGAACGAGCAGAAGGCGGACAAGCTCATGGAGTTCGTCGCGCGGGAAGTCGGGAGAAGCGTCGACGACTGCTGGGACGAGTTCGGCTACGCGCTCGTCGACAAGCTCGGGTCCATGTACGCCGCGTTCGAGACCGCGGTCGTCGACCCGGGGAAGATTGAGAAGATCGCCGCGGGGGCCGCGTGGGCTCCCGTGTTCCTGAAGGTCGCGAAGGAGAACATCACGCCGCCGTACGTGGACATCGACGGGTACGTGGAGATCACGTGCCCGAGGCCGGACGGCGCGAAGCACATCCGGGACGCCCTCCTCAAGGTCGTCAAGGACGACAAGGTCGCGGTGAAGGTGCAGTACATCGGCGCGCCGCGGTACCGCCTCCTCGTCCGCGCGGGGGACTACAAGACCGCGGAAGAGGAGATGCAGAAGGCCGCGCAAAAGGTGATCAAGTACATCGAGACGCACGGGGGCGAGGGGAAGTTCATCCGGAAGGAGTGAGGCCTTAAGTATGCGGACCCTCATGCGAGTGTGTCTGGAGTGCGAGACCTATACCCTGCGGGACGCGTGCCCGCGGTGCGGGTCGCGCACGGCCTCGCCGCTTCCGCCGCGATACTCGCCGGAGGATCGGTACGGGGCGTATCGACGTCGGTTGAAGCGGGAAGGAGCCCAGTGACGATGGAGGACATCCAAATCCATTTCCTGGAGAAGCCCCAACTCGAGGACCCTGTGTTCGTCCAGGGGCTGCCGGGGATCGGCAACGTGGGGAAGCTCGCCGCGGAACACCTGAAGGACGAGCTGAAGGCGGTCAAGTTCGCGGAGATCTACTCGAAGTTCTTCCCGCCGCAGGTCCTCGTGCTCGACGACGGGCTTATCCGGCTCGTGCAGAACGAGCTGTACTACGTGAAGCGGGGGAAGGGGAGGGACATCGTCGTCCTCGTCGGGGACTACCAGGGTCTCACGCCCGAGGGTCAGTACGAGCTCGCGGACTTCGTCCTCGCGGAGCTGCGGAAGCTCGGCGTGCAGCGCCTGTTCACGCTCGGCGGATACGGCATGGGCCGCATGGTCGCGAAGCCGCGCGTGCTCGGCGCCGCGACGGACGCCGCGCTCGTGAAGGAGATGGAGACGCACGGGGTCGTGTTCGCGCGCGGGGAGCCAGGCGCGGGCATCGTCGGTGCGAGCGGCCTGCTACTGGGACTCGGCAAGCTGCACGGGATGAAGGCCGTCTGCCTCATGGGCGAGACGTCCGGGTACTTCGTGGACCCGAAAAGCGCGCAGGCGGTGCTCGAGGTCCTCACGAAGGTGCTGGACATCCAACTCGACTTCGCCGAGCTTGAGCACAAGGCGAAGCAGATCGACCAGATCACGAGCAAGTTGCGCGAGGTCGAGCGGGGGGAGGAGCCCCGGGAAGGGAAGGAAGACCTCGGCTATATTGGCTAACCCGAAGGTTCATTATCGGATTGTCCCGTATTCGACTCGCGGAATGACGAAGGACGAGGCGAAGAAGTTCTTTCTCAAGGGCTACGAGCGCGGGCTTCGGGACATGATTGCGGAGGTGCTGCGCCTCACCTCGCGCGGTTACGGGGCGACGGAGCTGTCCGTCGTCCTGCGGAGCAAGGCGGTCGAAAAGAACGTCGAGGCGATGGAGCGCCGGATCGAGGGGGGCGACGTGGATCTCGGCATGGCAGCGCCGACGCTCGGCGCGCTGCGCGGACGCGGCAGTTACCTCTTACGAGAGGCGCGGGGGGAACGCGTGTTCCAGATGCTCCAGGAACTCACCGGGAAAGGGGCTCGCCCGCTGTGCATCTCCCGCACGCATCCCAGAGACTTGGCGGCGTCGTTCGGGCTCGACGCGGGGAGCTGCGTGTGGCTGAGCCGCCAGCAGGAGAAGGGCGTCTCGTGCGCGTCGCCGACGGACCTTGTCGGGCTCACGACATCGATTCACCGCCACCTCGAACCGAAGAACGCGGCGGTCGTCGTCGAGGGCCTCGAGTACCTCGTCACCCAGAACGGGTTTCCCGCGGTCCTCCGGTTCGTGCAAACAATCCACGAGAAGGCCGTGCTCAAGGATTCGTATGTCCTCGTGTCCGCGAACCCCGAGGCGTTCAAGGACGCAGACTACCACCAGCTTGCGCAGGCCGTGACCGCCGAGTTGTAGGGGAAGGCTTATGGGGTCCGCGCGAATCGTCGCGGCGCTCCCGTAGTCTAGTCCGGTCAAGGATAGGGGCCTTTCGAGCCCCCGACGTGGGTTCAAATCCCGCCGGGAGCATCCTCCTTCGATGCGACTGGCCTCCGGCTATGCGGACGTGAACGGGACGAAGGTGTTCTACGAGGTCGCAGGCGAGGGCCGTCCGCTCGTGTTCGTTCACGCGGGCATCGTGGACCGGCGAATGTGGGATTCGCAGATGCGAGACTTCGCGAAACGGTATCGGGTCGTGAGGTACGACGTGCGCGGGTACGGGAAGACGGCGATTACGCCGGAGCCGTTTGCACCGCACGAGGACCTGCGCGCGGTGCTGGAGCACCTCGGCATCCCCCGGGCCGCCGTTGTGGGCGCCTCCATGGGCGGCAAGATTGCCCTCGACTTCGCCCTCGCGCATCCAGATCGGGTCGACGCACTCGTCCTTGTGGCCTCCGCCCTCGGCGGATACGAATACACGGACGCGGGGTCCGCCGCGCTTGAGGAGCAGATGGACCGTTTGATTCGGGCGAACGATTTTGACAAGGTCGTCGAGTTCGAGCTGCAGTTGTGGGTCGCAGGCCGCAGGCGCAGGTTGTCGGACCTGAACCGCGAGCTCGTCGCCCGCGTCCGGGAGATGTTGCGGCCGACGTACCCGGGCAGCCTAATGACGCGATTCATCCCGCTCGACCCGCCGGCGATCGCGCGGCTGGAGGAGATTCAGGTCCCGACGCTGGTCGTCATCGGCACCCTCGACCTCCCGGACGTGCAGCGGATTGCGGACATCCTCGCCGCTCGGATTCCGCGTGCCTGGAAGGTCGCGATCGAGGGGACGGCGCACCTCCCGAACATGGAGCGGCCCGACGAGTTCAACACGGTCGTGCTTGGGTTTCTCGAGCGGCTCGAGGCGGCGGACTGACTACGACCCGGGGTCGCGCACGAACGCGTAGCCGATCGCGGTCCCCATCTTCACCCCGTACCCGAGCTGGATCAGTTGCATCCCCATCGCCTCGAGGTAGCGGGCGGACTTCAGCGGCCCTGCATCGACCGCGCGGAAGCCGATCCCCGCGGCGAGGTCCATGACGACCCTCTTCGCCTGCGCGTCGTCCGCCGCCACGAGGCATAGGAGTCGCTGACCCGCGAGGAGCCCCGTCGCCATGTTCGGCGCGAATTGGTGGTTGAACGCCTTCACGACCTTCGCGCTGGGCACAAGCTTCGCGAGTTCCTCCGCACCCGACGTCGTGAATCCGAGCGCCCAATCGTACGAGGGCGAGAGAACGTTCGTCGCGTCCACGACGATTTTCCCGCGGAGCGCGTTCGCACCGATGCGTTCGATTGTCTCCTTCACCGACGGAAACGGGACCGCGACAATCACGACGTCGCCGAACGCGGCCGCTGCCGCCAGCGTTCCCACGGAAACGCTCTTCCCCAACGCGGTGGGGACCTTCGCCTTCGAGGGGTCGCGGGAGCCCAGCTTGATTGCGTGGCCCGCGCGGGACAGTCCCGCCGCCAGATTCGTCGCCACGTCTCCAGTCCCGAGGATGCCGATGTTCATCGCAACTCTCTCCGCATCCGGCAAGGATCGGGGCCTCATATGTTTGCCGCGCGATGCGATCGGACAACCGGCGAACTCATGGCGTCGTCGTCGTTCCCTGGTGCGTGCCCCGCCGGAAGTATGGACGCATGATCAAACCGCTCCCCACGACGAAGCCTGAGGAGTGTCGGTTCTGTAAGGCGGGCCGTCCGCGTCCCGTCCACAAGTCGGAGGGGACGAAGAAGTGAGGCCCGCAAGCCTTATGGCGGGCCCTCCCTTCCGGACATCCCACGGGCTCGTGGTCTAGTGGTTATGACGTCACCCTGACACGGTGAAGGTCACCGGTTCGAATCCGGTCGAGCCCATCACCTCCGGGGTTCCGCGCGGATGGGGGGAAAGGGAATATACCCTTGAATCGATCCCCACCCCGGGGGCATTGCATGAGGAGCTACCGTGGTGCTTTCTCGGGCTTCCTCGCAATGGCGATGGGACTCTCCGCAATCTTGGCCCCCGTCCCGAGCGCGGTGGGTCAACAGGCGATTACGGAGGATGTGAGCCGGACGGAGTCCTTGTTCCGGGGGGAGTGGGTGGCCTACAGCATCTTGATTTTACGCGATAAGGTCGCGAACATTCGGATCTCAGGGGCCGACGCGGCCTTGGACTTCTACGTCTTCACTTTGTCGCAGTTTCAAGACTACATCAATCCCGATGTCCCTAGCTTCCAGTTCGTCGCGGGCCAGGAGGACGCGCGCTCGTTCTCGTATTCCTTGTCGGACTCCGGCAGAATCCTTGTGATCGACAACGCGTTCGTCTCCGCTTCCGGCGCGTCGCCGACGGGGTCCGCCACCTACATCCTGACGATTACGTACCCGAACGCGCCATCCCCTGTCTTGGTTGGCGGGATCGTGCTGATTATCATCGTCGTCCTCGTGGTCGTGATTTCGTTCATCCTGTGGAGACGCAGGGCGCGCTCAGTGCCGCCGTCGATGGAGCCCCCCGTCCAGCCGCCGAAACCGCCAAGCCCGCCCGCTCTATAGGAAGCAAGGGCATGCGCATCCTCCCTCGGGCTCTCTCGCCCTTCTCGATTCGGGGAGGAATCGCAAGCCCGCCGAGGCTTCATCCGCCAGCTTTTGGCATCGTTCGCGACGCCGCCGCGATGTGCCGCTCCAAGTTCTGCAGCAGCTCCCGCTCGTGCTTGTCCTTGATCCAGCCTTGCGCCTTCATCTCCGCGAGCCCCTTCGTGAGCAGCGGCTTCAGGTTCCCGAGGTGGAGGATGTTGTTCGCGTTTCCCACGCTCGCGAGGTACGCCGCGAGGCTCGCGTCCTCCCCGAGCGCCTTCTCGATGCCGTCCCGGAACAGCTCCTCGAACCGCTCCGTCTTCGGCTCGAGCGGGAGGACGGCGCCGCCGAACGCGGTTTTCAACCCGCCGAGCACGCCTTTCCCGCTGCGGGCGACCATCGGGGGGTAGACGATCATCCGCCGCCCGCGGTCGCTCGCGAGGCCCGCGACCATGATCGGCATCTTCACGAGGGTCGTGCCCTCGATCGACGCGGCGACGCCCTGGGACTCGAGGAACTGCACGCCCTCCGCGAGCTTCTTCGAGAGGTTCCGGAGGCCCATGGTGAGCCGCGATACGAGCGCCACGATAGCCTGCTCCTCTTGGAACAGTTTCTGGATCTCCGCGTCCCGTTCCCGCTCGAGTGACCGGATCCGCTCCCATTGGGCCTGGACCTGGCGGTCGTAGTTCGTGCGGGTGTTCGTCATCTCCTCCCGGTACTTGTCGACCTGCTCCCGCGTCCGGAGCACTTCGCGTCGTGCGGCGTCGCGCCGCTCCCTCGCCCGCTGGGCCGCTGCAGGGTCGTCCCGGACGCGCGCCGCCGCGTCCCACATCTCCAAATCCGCCTCCGCCTTCTGCACTTGCGCCTGGAAGTCGAGGAGCTTTGGCTGCATCGCCGCCCACTTCTCCTCCCGCTCCCGTTCCAGCTTCGCTACCTGTGCATTCACGTCAGGCTGAATGATCTCAATCTTGCGCGCGTACGTGCGGGCGGTCTTCTCTCGGAGTTCCTCTAGCTCTTTTCGTGCGCGGACGAGCAACGACTCAAGCGCCTTTTCCAGCCCCGACAGCGCGTCAATCTCCCGCATCATTGACTCGATGATCGTGCGCATTTTGTGCACGGACTGCTGCGCCTGGTCCGGGGTGAGTCGCGGCCGGAGGACCGGATTGCCGCGTAGCTCCCTCGGCTTCCCGAGGGCGAGGTGGCTCAAGACGTCCAACATGAACTCCTCATGGATGAACAGGCCGACGATGGGCACGTTCTCCACGCCCGCGAGGCTGTCGAAGTACGCGGCCCGCTCATCGAGGAACGTGCGGATCCCCCGATGGTCTCGCGCCATCTCCAGCCCGTTGAGGAAGGTGCGCGTGTCGGGGATGCGACCCTGCGGGAACACGTACGACCACACGCCCATCCCGTCGAACACGAGGTTGCGGTTCTCCCGCCACGGGGTCACGATCACCGGCCAGTAAAGGAGGCTTGCGAACTCGAGCGCCTCTTCCCGGCGTCGGAGAAAGCCCGCCTTCTCCCTCTGCTTCTCCACGTCGGCCAGGATTGTGGCGAGGGTCATCTCCAGTGGGAACTCCTCCGCCTTTCCGTCGTCGCGTTCAATCACGGCGAACGGCAACACGACCGTCTCCGGTTCCGGAATGCGGATCCCCCACGGGCTAGAGGTCGGCAAGGGCCGGGGGTTCGTTAAGGGTTTCGGTCGTACCCGTATGAATCGGCGAACCGCGCGACGCGGCCTTCCCCCTTGCCCGCCCCATTCAGAAGGACTTGATGAGTGTCAGTGCCTCAGCCCTCGAGAGGCCGTTCGGGAAGTCCTTCGGATGGATGCGTCGGACGTGGTCCTGCGCGACGGCGATCGCGTCCGCCTCCCCGTGCGGGGTGCGGTAGCTGAAGCCGCACATGCAGTCCGCGCCTTTCATCCCTGCCATGGGAACCTGCGCAGGGAGCGCATTGCGGATTACTTAAGGATGCCCGTCAACGATGGACAGGGGTGTTCGTTCACCGCGGCGTCTCGCTCTCGTTTTCAGGAAGGCCGACCTCGTTCCTAGGGTTCGATAAGTGTTGGACAACCCTCATCCAAGTGCGCGCGCACGGCTGAGGCGGGATTCGGAATGTCGAGCCAACCTGCCCCCTCGCTCGTGGTGCGGAAGGTCAAGCGGATTCGCAAGCAGCTATGGGTTCCCTCGCCGCGGAGCGCCGCGGGCCTCCTTGCCGTGTTCGCGCTCCTCGCGACCCTGGCGCCGGCCATCCCGGTCCAGGGCACGACCGTCTCGGGGACCACGCAGGCGCTCGTGAACGCGGGCCAGCTCGCGCGGGACGCGAGCTCCGCGATCCCCGTGGTCGGCTTCGGCATGACCTCCTCGAATCCTGCGGACGCGCTTGACCGAATGACCTTGACGTTCGGCGGCATCGGATTTTCGCCGAGCGACGACAACGACCTGCGGGCGCTGGACGTAGACAGCAAGGTGAGCGGCGTCGCGCTGTACCGCGACACCGGCTCCGTGGACGACGCGCTCGACGCGGGAGACTCGGCCGTGGTGTTCGACGACATTGGATGGGCGGGGATTTCCGTCACGATCGACCTCAGCGGCCACGCAGAAACGCTGCCGGCCACGGTCGTCGGGCAATTCCACTGGATTATCGCAATTCGCACGGCGAATGTGGTCGGCTCCCTGAACTTCGGCGACCAAATCACGGTCACGGTCCCGATCGGCGGCATCGTCGCCACGAACCTCGACGCTGCGGGCTTCGTGTCCCAGCCGCCCTTTGAGCCCGTGACGACCTCGCCCCTCACGGTCCGCCTCACGCGGACGTTTGACCTCCTTGGCGGCGTCGACCGGTGGATTGGACCCGCCACCGCGGCCGTGAACGAGATGGCGGTCCTCGGCCTCCGGATCGTCGATGGCGGCATTGGCACGAACCGCGGAATTCGGGATTCCATCCCCGGCCTGCTCCTCACGCTCCGAGAGCGCGGCGGTGCGGTGTCCTGGATCGACTTCCGGGCCCTCGCGACCGACAGCGCCACGAGCGGCGTCGGGGTCTACCTCGACACGGGCACCGTGCAGGACGAGTGGGACGCATCCGACGCGTCCGTGACGATGGCCTCGATCGCACCGGCGGTCTTCCCGCCGGGAGGCGTGGCGTTCACGCTCACGTTCCCCGCGCCGGGCCTCGACGTTCCGGACGCGAACGTGGGTGCCTTCGACATCTTTTTCGTCATCCGCTCGGACGCGATCGAGACGGGGGATGCGTTCGACCTGCGGATCGAAGCGTATGACATCGCGGTCCGCGGCCTGCTTGCCTCCCAGGCGGGCACCGTCGACGCGGACCTCGCAACGCCCCTCCCGTTCGGCGTCATCCCGTCCTCCCGCGTCCTCGGCGACAACACGCCCCCGCGGTTGCGGAACTTGCAGTGGACGGAGGCGAGCGCATACCTCGGCGCCCTCGGCCTCGACCTGTACTTTCTGAACACGATGCCCACGACGCAATTCGCGGACGTCACCGGGCAGGCGCGGGACGACGAGTCCGGCCTCCTCGGCGCGTCTTTCTCCGCGGAGTCCAGCTTGGCTTCGAGCCCTGGGCCCTCGCCCCTGTTCGGGGCGGGCGCGTGGCGCGCGTGGTCGGGCACGTACGGCTTCGCCGCGGCGAGCACGGACGCGTCGAGCCCCGCCGTGGTGACCGTGACGGA
>JACQPO010000147.1 GCA_016207545.1 Methanobacteriota archaeon
CCACGTAACAGAGGCCGTCGGCGAGCGTGAAGGCGACCTCCTGGGCGGCGGTGGAGCCGGCCTCCCGGATGTGATATCCGGAGATGGAGACGGGGTTCCATTTCGGCAGGCGCCTGCGGCAATACTCGATGACGTCGGTCACCAGCCGCAGCGACGGCTCCGGCGGAAAGATGTAGGTCCCGCGCGCGATATACTCCTTGAGGATGTCGTTCTGCGTCGTGCCGCGGAGCGACCTCGCGGGCACCCGTTGCTCCTCTGCGACCGCCACGTACAGGGCGAGGAGCGTCATCGCGGTCGCGTTGATCGTCATGCTCGTGCTCGCGCGGTCGAGCGGGATGCCGTCGAACAGCGTGCGCATGTCCCGCAGGGAGGAGATCGCGACGCCGACCTTGCCGACCTCGCCCTTCGCCATCGGGTGGTCGCTGTCGTAGCCCATCTGCGTCGGCAGGTCGAACGCGACGCTGAGACCTGTGTTGCCCTGCTTCAGGAGGAACTTGTATCGTTTGTTCGATTCCTCCGCGGTCCCGTATCCGGCGTACTGGCGCATCGTCCACAGGCGCGCGCGGTACATCGTCGGGTGGATCCCGCGGGTGAGGGGCGGTTCCCCCGGGAAGCCGAGCCTCTCTAGGTAGTCGAGTTCCCACGGCCTGTACACAAGGTGGAGGGGGAGGTTCGACAGCGTGCGGTCGCGGATCGTCGCCGGCTCTACGGGACCTGCGGTTTTCCTGCGCGCCATAGGCGTACGTCCGGCGCACCGATGGGTCGCGACGCTAAGAAGGTAACTCCCAACTCATCGCGTGAAGAGCTTCAGGCCGATGACGCTTATCTGCGCCCTTTGCGGCAGGAGGACCCATTCGCATGCGAGTTCACACAAACTGTCGCTCCCAAGATTCTATGTCCTGCCTCGGCGATGTCCCTCCGAAAAGGTCCCTTCCGCGAGGGTTTCCCCGTGGAGTTTCCTCGCTAGTCCTCTTACTCGTCCCGGACGTCAGTGCGTGGGGCGGTTCCTCTCCATCCGCCCTCCCAGGAATCCAGATGTTCCCTCCGCCGGGGCTTGACTCTCAGGACTCAGTGGACGACCTCGTTTCGTGGATGGGTGACATAGACCGCCGGGGAGTTGACGTGCAGGTGCTCGGTTGATCCGTCGCCGCCCGTGGAGACGGCTTTGGCACCGGGAGCGCATTGGCGGGCCGAAGCGGCCCGAACGGCCGCCTACTCGGGGTCTGGTTAAGCCGCTGGCGCGACCTTGGGCCGTGCGAGGTAGAAGGCGGACCCGAACAGCCAGGCGACGAACAGGATGACGAGGATCCCGCTGAGGACGAGGCCGGCGGCGCCGACGCCGAACGGAATCGCGAGGCTGACAAGGCCGACGATCCCCGCGACGATCGCCGCCGATGCGACCCAGTTCGGAAACATCTTGCTGTTCCACATGACGAGCCCGTACGTGATGAGCCCCGCCGCCAAGGCGAGGAAGCCGAGGCCGAACGCCGCGAAGAGCGAAAAGGTGGCTGTTGCGACGACGACCGCGGTGGCCTTCTCCGCGTCACTCCCGGTCCCGTACACGCCCGCGAGCGCCGCGACCATCGCGGCCTGCACGAGCGACAACGCGACGAACAGGACGAAGGCGACGATCATGAACGTCGTCGCCGCTCCGACCCAGGTCGCCTGCCGTCCGCGCAAGGCGTTCCGCAAGGCGAGGAAGAACGGTATCCCGGCGACGACCGCGAGCGTGAACAGGACGTTCTGGACTGCGAGCGCGGTGCCGTATTCGCTGTAGCGGGCGAGCGCTTGCTCCGCCTGCGCCGCGGTGAACGACGGCGTGAAGGCGAACGAGAGGAACGTGGCGAGGAACAGTATTCCCGCGACGTAACCCAAGACGCTGGCCCACTTCGCTTCCGACTGACCCAACGGAACCGATGGAGCGGGTGCCCCCATAACCCCCTTCCCCCAGAGCGCGGCCATGCCATTACGGCCTTATGAATCTGTCGGGGCCTCGACGCGGCGAAGGAATCGATTAAGCCCGTGAGGGCGAAAGCGTTAGATCGGATGTCAAATGGTGTACACCTTTTGCGATGCGCCTCACATCGTCTTCAGCGCGATGATTCCCCTTTTGCACTCCGTGCAGTACGCGGACCCGTCCGGCGCGACCCACAGGCGCGTGGACCCGCAGTTCGGGCACGTGTACCCGTCCGGGTTCGCCGTCCGCTGCGCCTCCAATTCCTTCTTGCGGCGCTCGTCGTCCTCCGGGTGGTACCGGACCATCCCGTAGTACGCGCGGACGCGGAACAGGAGCACGAGTGTTGCGGCGATGAGGAGGACGACCGCGGCGCCGAGCGGGAGCAGGAACAGGTTGAACAGGACGAGGGCGGCGCCCGCGAAGACGCCCGCGCCCCAGCCCCACGACTCCCCGCGGTGCAACGCGCGCGCGCCGAGCATGTAGATGCCGCCGAGCGCGGACACGAGGAAGCCGCCGAACGCGTTGTCGCCCCAGAACACGAAATACAGGCCGAGGAGGGTGGCGGCCGCGCCCGCGGCGGCCATCACGGCAATGCCGATCGTCGCCCCCCGCGGGCGTTCCCCGTCCGTCACGACGCTCCTGGCGCGGAAGTCGGGGTCTTCATAAAAAGGTTGTGGGCCTCACGGTTCGCGCCCGCGTTGCTCCCGCCCCGGCGGGCGGTGCGGGGCGGACGGGACGCGGTCGATCGGGCGGGGATTCACGACGGGCCCGGGCAGGTCCGGCGGGGGCGCGTTGTCCGGCAGCTCCCGCGCCCGCTCGAACGCCGCCGCGAACGCGTGCGTGATCGGCACGGGCGCGTTCACGGGAGCCGCGGGCAAAGGTGGGGGGGCCCCGGG
>JACQPO010000145.1 GCA_016207545.1 Methanobacteriota archaeon
AGGGCAACGTCACCGCTGGATTCGCTTCATCCGCCGGTAGAACCGGCCCCAGTGCGGGCGCCGGCCATCGACGTCCGGGAATCCGTACGCGTCGCTCAGGTCCCAGGAGGAGAGGGCTTTGCCGGAAAACCGGGCGACCCGCGCGTCCGCCGCAAGACACGCGACGGCGCGGCCCACGAACCGCGGAGTCTCCGAGCCGGCGAAGTAGGGGTCCTTCTTCGCCCCGTCCATCCAGTTCGCCTCCGTCACGCCGAAGTGGTCGAGCATCGCCTCGGAGCGCAGGAACCCGGGGGTGATCGCGAGGGCCGTGACCCCTTTGCCCCGGAGGTCGTGCGCCATCCCGAGGGCGAGCCGGATCGCGGAGGCCTTCGCGAGGTCGTAGTACAGGTTCCCCCGGTATCCGGGTTCGTTCCCGTCGGTGACCTCGACGACGAGGCCCCGACGCCGCCTCACCATGAGCGGCACGCCATACCGGCTCGTGATCACGTGGGACTTCACCGCCCGGTCGAACATCAGGAGGCCGTTCTCGAGGGTCAGGGTCCAGAACTTCTTGCCCCACTCCGTGAGCGCGTCGCCGCCCCAGATGTCGTTCACGAGGACGTCGAGGCGACCCCGCTGCTCCCTGCGGACCCGCTCGAACAGAGCTTCGACCTCCCCAGGGACCGTGTGGTCCACCTGGATCGGGATCCCCCGTCCGCCGGCTGCGTCGACGCGCTCCGCGGTCTCCTCGATGGTCTCGGGCCGTCCCGCCGTCGCGGGGCGTCCGCGAACGCTCCGACCCGTGCAGTAGACCGTCGCGCCCGCCGACCCGAGCTCCACGGCGATGCCGCGTCCCGCCCCTCGTGTGGCACCCGCCACGACGGCGACCTTCCCCCGTAGTTCTGGGGGCGTCCAACTCCGCGAGTTCGGTCGAGCGCGCCGGGAGCGTTTCGGCATCCGGGGAAAGAAACCCACGCAGCTAGAAAAAGAAAACGGCTCACCGCGCGCCTTGCGTAGACTCCCGACGACGTGGGGACACGTGTCCCGCCAACCCCTATGGAAACGGTTCAAACCCGTATGGCGGCGCCACCAAATCGCCGCGGGATGAAGGTCGCGCACCTCCGCGTGGACCCCGGATCGCCGCCAGACCGAGATCTTGAAGGAACCCGGCATCGAGGAGCTGCACTCGCCGCAGCGGCGCGCGCATCGAGCCAAAGGGTTAAGTAACGCCTGACAATACATATGTATTGATTCGATGCCGAAACAGGTGCAACTCAGCGACGATGCCTACGCGACGCTGACGGCCCTGAAGCTTCCCGGGGAGTCGTTCAGCGACGTCGTCCGCCGACTGGCGGCGAAGAAGGATGTCAAGGCGCTCCGCCAGCTCGGGCCCCGCATCCCGGGCTGGGACGACGCGCGGTTCCACCGAAAGGCTGCGCAGGCGGACCGCAGGCGGTTGCAGCGCCTCCTCGGCGAACGCGGTCGTCGGGGGCGGAGCCGGTGACGGTCGTCCTCGACAGTTCGTTCCTTTCCGATGTCCGGAGGGGCGACCCGGGCGCCCTCGACCTGCTCGAGCGGCTCGCGCGCGACGAGGAGGCGGCGCTCGTTCCGAGCGTGGTCGTGGCCGAGTACCTGGCGGGCTCCCGCAACCCGGGGTCGGACCTGGCCACACTGGACCGTGCCGCCGTCCTGGACGACTTCCGTGTCAACGACGCCCGGGCGGCCGCCGCTCTCTCCCGGCAAATGTTCCTTCGCGGCGCCTTTCCCGGATGGATCGACGCTCTCGTCGCCGGGTTCGCGAAGGCGCGGGGCGATCTCCGAGTCGTCACGAAGAACGTTCGGCATTTCCCCGAGAGTCCGACCCTGAGCTATTGATCGGCCGGGGCGGGTTCCCTTCCCTTCGTCGACCCCCGCCAAACCTTTATGGCGGCGCCACCAACTCGCGACGGGATGAAGGTCGCGGACCTCGGCGTCGACCCCCGGAATGGCGGCATCCTGAAGAGAACCGGGTTTCGAGGACCTGTTCGCCTCGGGGGCCAAACCTCTTTAAGGTACTATGGCCATATACTATAGACATGCCCACGACGATTCAGGTACGCGAGGAAACGCTCGAACGCCTGAAGGAGGCAAAGGCGGAGACGGGCGCCGCCTCGTACGACGAGCTGATCTCCGACCTGCTGCGGAAGGCCGCCCGCCGCAAGACGCGGTTTGGCGCGCACCCCCGGATGGCCCCCTTCGCCCACGGGAGGACCGGCCACGGCGATTGAGGCGTCGCTCGTGGTCGACTCCTTCGCATGGGTCGAATACTTCCGGGGATCGCGGGTTGGGCGCGAGGTCGACCGCCTGCTCGCAAGCCGAAGGTGCGCGACGCCGACGATCGTGCTCGCGGAGCTCTCCGACAAGTACGCGCGCGAGGGAACCCCGTCCCTCAAGCTCGACCTGGACGAGATCGAGAACCGGAGCGCCATCATCCCCCTGGATCGGTCGATTGCCGAGGCGGCGGGCCCGGTGAAGGCCGAGGAGAGGCGGACGAAGCCCGATTTCCCCCTCTCCGACGGAATCGTGTACGCGACCGCCAAGGCCCTGGGGGCCGATGTCCTGACGGGCGATCCGCACTTCCGCAGGATGCGGGGCGTCGTGTTCCTCGGCTGAACGCAGCCCGCAAATTCGGCCGGCCCCGCCAAACCTTTATCGCGGCTCCGCCCGATGGACGCGAGAATGAAGGTTACGGACCTCCGCGTGGACCCCCGTATCGCCGCCGTCCTGAAGGAGCAGGCCATCGAGGGCCGACACCCCCGGTGGGGAAAGAGCCATATACCTTGGAAACATCTCATTCTCATGAGGAAACCGGAAATGCTTAGCAAAACGAAGATTTCAAAGGGATATCAGACC
>JACQPO010000149.1 GCA_016207545.1 Methanobacteriota archaeon
CGCCTTCCCGTGGGCCCCGTGGCCCTCATCACGCCCTGGAACTTCCCGATGGCGATCCCCGGCTGGAAGAGCGGGGCCGCGCTCATCAGCGGCTGCACGGTCGTGTTCAAGCCCTCGAGCCTCACCCCGCTGTGCGGCGCGAAGGTCACGGAAGTGTTGGAGGAGGCCGGCTACCCGCCCGGCGTGTTCAACTTCCTCGTCGGCCCCGGCTCGACGGTCGGGGATGCGATCATCGCGCACCCGGACATCCGCGCGGTCTCGTTCACGGGCGGCGTGGACACGGGGAAGCAGGTGTACAAGACCGTCGCGGAGAACATGAAGAAGGTCGGCCTCGAGCTCGGTGGGAAGAACCCGATCCTCGTGATGGACGACGCGGACCTCGACCTCCTCATGGACGGAGTCATCTTCGGGGCGTTCGGGACCGCAGGGCAGCGGTGCACGGCGACGTCGCGCCTCATCGTGCAGGCCGGTATCTACGACGATCTCCTCGAGCGGCTCCTGCGACGCACGGAGACGCTGAAGGTCGGCGATCCGCTCGACGAGACCGTGGACATGGGGCCCGTCGCGAGCGAAGGCCAGGAGCGGAAGGTGCTCGAGTACGTCGCGATCGGGAAGAAGGAGAAGGACAAGCTCCTCATCGGCGGCGAAAAGCTTCACGGCGGCGCGTACGACCGTGGGTTCTTCGTAGCCCCGACGATTTTCGAGGTGAAGCCGGAGCGGCGGCTTGCGAAGGAGGAAATCTTCGGGCCGGTGCTCAGCGTGATCAAGGTCAAGGACTACCGGGAGGCTGTCGAGGTCGCGAACTCCGTGGAATACGGACTCAGCTCCTCGATCTACACGAACGACGTGCGCCGCGCGTTCGCCGCGATGCACGACCTCGAGGCCGGCATCACGTACGTCAACGCGCCCACGATCGGTGCGGAGGTGCAGCTCCCGTTTGGCGGCACGAAGGCGACGGGACCGACGGACACGCGCGAGGCCGGGCCGACCGCACTCGACGAATTCACGTTCATCAAGACAATCTACGTGGACTACAGCGGCCGACTCCAGAAGGCGCAGATCGACACGGAGAAGCTCGTCGGCGGCTGAGGCCTCCGGCTCGCCGCGGACCGTGCTCGGCCGCTTCTACGGTCAATCTTACAACCGAACCTTGTACCGAACCAGGCGGTTGTGCTGCCGGAAGCCCGCCTTCTCGTACGCCCGTCGGGCGGCACCGTTCGACTCCTCCGTCTCGAGGTACATCGCTTCGCAGCCCGCCCCGCGGGCCTGTCGAATCGCGGCGCGCACGAGTCGCGTGCCGATGCCCCGGTTTTGGAACTCCGGGTGGACGTGAAGCTCCTGGAGCTCCGCCCACCCCTCAACCCCGGGGTCGAACCACGCGGGCTCGAGCGCGGGCGCCCACAACACAAAGCCCACGGCGCGGCCGTCCGCGTCCGCGACGGTCAGCCGCCCGCCCTTGATGTCGATTGCGTTGTCCACGAAGAACATCGGGTAGATGCGGCACACGTCCGCGGCGTCCTCGATGCGGAAGGCCCTAAGCCTCGCCCGGGAGGCCTTTACGCGTCGCATGTCTCGTCGAGACCACCTCCCTTGCCAGTGGCATCGCGCCCCGGTGGAAGAATCTTTGCCCTTCGCGATTTGCGCGTCGCACGGCGCTGACAGGGCACATGTCCCGTCGTGTGGACACGCGCGGTTACACAATCATAAATAAAGGTGGCCGTCGTAGTGGGATGAGGGACGCGCATGGGATCCTCCCGGGAGACCGGGTGGGAGAAGTGTGACAACTGCGGACGACCGATCGATGATTGCGAGTGCCGATGCCCGTACTGCGGGCAACTCGAGGACTGCGATTGCGCGATCGGTCCCGAAGTCGCAACCGGTGGCTAAGTCGTGACGACGAACGAGCTTACGTGGCTCATCGGAGGCCCGCAGGGGAGCGGCGTCGACTCCAGCGCGAACATCTTCGGCCGCGCGTGCGCCTATGGCGGGCTGGACCTGTTCGGGAAGCGGGAGTATTACTCGAACATCATGGGGGAGCACAGCTACTTCCTGATTCGGGTCGCCGAGAAGCCCGTGCGTTCCCACATGGATCCCCTCAACCTGCTCGCGACGTTCGACGCGGAGACCGTGTTCCGCCACGCGCAGGACGTGACGGACGACGGGGCGATCGTGTACGATCCGGACATCGCGAAGGCGAAGATCGACGAGGTGCCCACGCTCGAAGCCCGCGTGAAGGCGGACCTAAAGGCGTACCTCCTCGCGCGGGGGCTCGGCGAGACCGTGAAGGACGTCCTCGACGCGGCGGCGCAGCGGGGCGTCACGCTCCTGCCCGTCCCCATGATCGACCTGCTCACTCAGATCCAGAAGAAGTTCAACGTCGACCAGCTGAGCAAGATCAGCCGGATGGTCAACGTGCTCGCGGTCGCGGCTTCCTTCGGCGCACTCGACTACGACTTCCAACAGGTCGCGAAGGCGATTCGGTATCAGTTCCGCGCGAAGGAGAAGGTCGCGGAGATGAACGTGCACGGCGCCCAGCTCGCGCACGACTTGGCGAAAGAGAAGTACGCGGAACAATACCCGTTCCGCCTCGCGCCCGTCCCCGCGAAGGGGAGGCGATTGTACCTCGCGGGCAGCCAGGCAATCGGTCTGGGCAAGATGGTAAGCGGGTGCCGCTTCCAGACGTACTACCCGATTACGCCCGCCTCGGACGAGAGCGAGTACCTCGAGGCGAACCAGATCATCCCCGCCAGCCTCGAGGACAGCCCCGAGGCGGAAGAGGCTGCGTTCCTGCAGGAGAACGGGAACTCGATGGTGGTCATGCAGACGGAGGACGAGATCGCGGCGATCACGATGGCCACAGGCGCGGCGCTCGCGGGGACGCGGGCGGCGACCGCCACTTCGGGCCCGGGGTTCAGCCTCATGATGGAGGGCATCGGCTGGTCGGGGATCAACGAAGTTCCCGTCGTGATCACGCTGTACCAGCGCGCGGGCCCGAGCACGGGCCTGCCGACGCGCCACGAGCAGGGCGACTTGCGGTTCGCGATCCACGCCGGCCACGGGGAATCCCCGCGAATCGTGTTCGCGTCCGGCGACCTCGAGGAGTGCTTCTACGACACGGTGAAGGCGTTCAACTTCGCGGAGCGGTACCAGATGCCGGTCATCCAGCTCGTCGACAAGGCTCTCGCGAACAGCACGCAGACGCTCCCGTACCTCACCGCCGATGGCGCAAGGATCGA
>JACQPO010000148.1 GCA_016207545.1 Methanobacteriota archaeon
GCCCTCCGGCGGGTCCTCGAACTTCGGCGCCAGGTGCGGCCAACCGAGGGCGTCCTCCGCCGCCGCCACGAGGGTCCGGGCCTCCGCGAGCACCTCCCCCCACGGGTCCGTCGTCATCTCACGCCACCCGGTACCGCAGGATCGCCGCGAGGCCGCCAAACGCCTTCAGCAACAGTTCGCCCTCCTCGGACTCCCGCGAGACGAGCTCGACCTTCGTCCCCAGCGGCTGCGCGAGTTCCGTGAGCTCCTCGACGAGGTCCTTCCTTGCCTGCACCGCCAACGCGGGCTTCTCGCACTTCGGGCACGGTCCGAGGTCCGCGCCGTCGTCAATCGTGGCCGCGTACTCGTGTTCGCAGTTCGAGCACTTCAGGGTCGCGCGAGCTTTCCGCAGACCTTCGCTCACGAGGAGGGTGTCGACCGCGCCCAGCTCGAGTGCGTGGCGCACGTGCGCCTCCCCGTACGTCGCGAGGCCGCCCTCCGGCTTCCGGATTTCCTCCATGAGCTCCTGGACGAGGTCCTTTTCCCGCATGAGGTCGAGGTCGGACAGGACGGTCCGCGCCGCCTCGACGATCTCCCGCAGCCCGTTCTCGTCCGTGTAGCCGACGTCGAAGTACGGCGCGAGGACCTTCTTCGTCAGCTCGTGGTGGATGTACCCTCCGGTCGCGAACTGTTCCTTCGTATACCCCGGGCCTCCGATCAGGATGCCGCGCAGGTTCCGGCTCAGGAACGCCTCCGTCATGAGGTCTCCGATCTTCTTGAAGAACTCGTGGATCGCCTGGTCGTGGAGCCGCTCGAACCGCCGCGCGCTCTGGCCCCCCATCCGGTGCTTGCGGGGCACGAGGGACTGCACGTTCTTCAGGGCCTCGATCCGCTTGCCGTGGAGGAGGCCGAGGGTCGCCTCGCCCTGGTCGATCACGACGAGTCCGTACGTGTCCTTCTCGATGAGCATCTCGTGGAGCGGCTCCGTGTAGAACGCGGAATCGCACCGGTACAGGAACGAGGCTACGGGCTCCGGCGGCTCGAGGACGAACGCGACCATGTCCGTCTGGTCCGCGCCGATCTGTTTGTGGCCGACGAAGAACACGAGCCCGTTCGCCGGCGGCTCCTTGTACGCCTTCAGGCGGGACAGGATCGAGTCGATCGCCTGCATCACGTGCTTCCGCGTCGATGCGGACTTGATGTTCGAGGACTGGGAGTACTCGTTCCGCAGGTAGTTCGCGACGTCTGAAATCGGCTTGCCCGGCGGGACGTACACGGACACGAGCTCCGTGCCCCGCCCCAGGGCCTTCTCGATCGCCTCGAGGTCGCGGCGGAACCGGTATTTGTCCAGGTGGCTCAGTTCCGGCATTTGCCGTGCCCAACCTTTAATGCATTAAATACTCTTGCGGACCCGTCCATGGAGACGGTCGTCGTGTCCCTCGGCGGCTCCGTCCTCGCGCCGGGGGAGCCGGACGCCGCGTTCGTGAAACGGTTGGCCGCGGAGCTCCGCACGCTCTCCGAGTCGCACCGCCTGTTCGTCGTCACGGGGGGCGGTCGGATTGCGCGCGCGTACATCGAGGCGGGCCGCGCGCTCGGGGCCGCGGAATCGTTCCTCGACCGCCTCGGGATCAAGGTCACGCGCCTTAACGCCCGCATCCTGTTGGCGGCGCTGGGCGCCTCGTCCGCAGACGAGATGCCGCACACGGTCGAGGAGGCGGTGACGGCGGGGAAGTCCTCGCGGCTTGTCGTCATGGGTGGGACGACCCCGGGGCACACGACGGACGCGGTCGCCGCGGAGCTCGCGGAGGCCGTGCGCGCCGTGCGCCTGGTCAACGCGACGTCGGTGGACGGCGTGTACACGGCGGACCCCGCGAAGGACGCCACCGCCACGCGGCTGGACCGCGTGACGTTCGAGGATCTCATCCGCCTCTCCGGGGAGGCGCACAGGAAGGCCGGCCCGTCGATCGTGTTCGACCCTAAGGCCGCGCGGATTGTCGCGAAGGCCAGCATCCCCGTGGCGGTGGTGAACGGCCGCGACCTCGAGGCGCTCCGGAACGCGGTCCTCGGCCGGCCGTTCCGCGGGACCCTCGTGAACTAGGCGGTGCGATGCCGTTCCGTGCGTTCATCTCCGCCGACATCGGACGTCATCCGCGGATGGAGGCGTTCAGCCAGGCGTTGCGGGACTCCGGAGGCCAGCTGAAGCTCGTCGATCTCGAGCTGCTCCACACGACGCTGAAATTCCTCGGGGATACGGACGAGCGGGTCGTGCCGGACGTCGTCCGCGTGATGGAGGGGAGCGTGCAGGGCGTCGTGCCGTTCACGGTGACCCTTCGGGGTACGGGCGCCTTCCCGAGCCCGACGCGGATCAACGTCGTCTGGGTCGGCCTCGAAGGCGCGCAGGCGCTCGCGGGAATCGCCGCCACGCTAGACCGGGAACTTGACGCGCTGGGCTTCCGGCCGGAGGGCCGACGGTGGGAGCCCCATGTGACCGTCGCGCGTGTGAAGGGTGGACGCAACTTGGACCGCGTCCGCGCGGCGATCGACGCGTTCGCGAACGAGACGTTCGGCGAGATGCGCGTCGACCGCATCCGCCTGAAGAAGTCCGTGCTCACATCGGAAGGGCCGGAATACTCCACGGTTGCGGAGGTCCCGCTCCCGGGCTAGGCCGCCTTTTTCTCCTGGAACAGCGTGAGCTTGTCCCACTCAATCGTGTGCTTGAGCTTCGCCTTCTGCAACATCCGGCTGAGGGTCTCGACGACGCGCG
Organism: Methanobacteriota archaeon; assembly: GCA_016207545.1. GTDB lineage: Archaea > Thermoplasmatota > Thermoplasmata > RBG-16-68-12 > EA-27 > EA-27. The sequence continues at coordinate 2,744 of JACQPO010000148.1, forward strand.
GCACGTCCGTCGTGCGCGTCCTGCTGTACACGTACATCTCGATCCGCTTGTCCGTGAGCGGAAAGATGAGGCGCATCGTGCCCTCGCGGTTGTACCCTTCCGGCTTCCGGCCTCGGCGGAGGTCCCTCAGGTTCTCCTCGAGCAACACGTCGAGGCTCTCCGGGTCCTCCGGCATCTGCTGGGTCTCCTCGAGGAACTTCAGGAACATCGGGCGGAACACGGGGAGCATCTGCTTCCACGTGACCTTGCGGTCGAAGACGATGTGGCCGCTCCGGACCTTCATGCGCCGCGGCTATGGGGGCAACTCATTTGAAGGCTTCGCCAGAAGGGCCGCAAGGGTTCAATACGGCCCTCTATCATGGCCCGCGCGATGCGCACTGCGCTCACCGTCGCCGGCAGCGATTCCGGAGGAGGCGCCGGCATCCAGGCGGACCTGAAGTCGTTCGCCACGGTCGGCGTCCACGGATGTTCCGTGATCACGTGCGTGACCGCACAGAACACGGTCGGGGTCACGTCCATCTTCCCGCTCCCCGTCCGCGAAATCCGCGCGCAGCTTGAGGCCGTGTTCTCAGACATCCCGATTCACGCCGCCAAGACGGGCATGCTGTATTCGCGGGAGATCGTGAAGGCGGTCGCGGACGCGCTGCCACGTAGGAAGCCGCCGCTTGTCGTGGACCCTGTCATGGTCGCGACCGTGGGCGCATCCCTCCGGAGGCGCGATTTCCGCGACGCCCTCATTGACCAACTGCTCCCGCGCGCGACCCTCGTCACGCCGAACCTGTACGAGGCGTCTCAGCTCGCGGGATTCCCCGTCGAAACCCCGGAGGACATGCGGCGCGCCGCGAAGGAAATCGCGGGGATGGGCGCGAACGCGGTGCTCGTGAAAGGTGGTCACCTGAAGGGAGGGATCGTCGACACCCTCTACGACGGTCGCGTCCAGACGTTCCGGAGTCCTCGGTTCAACAAGGACTTGCACGGGAGCGGCTGCGTGCTCGCGTCTTCGATCGCCGCGTACCTCGCGCTCGGCCGCCCGCTTCGCCGCGCGGTCGCGGAAGGTCGTCGGAAGGTGCAGGCCGGGTTCCTCGCTTCCTACGCGGTGGGCCGCGGGGTCGAGGTGATCAACGCGCACTGGACGCCGGACCGCCACGAGGTGTGGCGCGCGGTCACGGAGGGCGCAAACGAACTCGCGAAGATCCTCACGCTCGACTGGGTGCCGGAGGTCGGCGTCAACATCGCGTACGCCTTGCCCGCGGCGGCGGGACCGGAGGACGTGTGCGCGCTCCGCGGGCGCATCCACCGGGTCGGCACGTCGCTCGCGGTCACGGGGCCCGCAGGTTTCGGGGCGAGCAAGCACGTCGCCCGGATCGTGTTGACCGCGATGGCCCATAACCCCCTCATACGGAGCGCCGCAAACTTGAAGTACACCGAGCAAAATCTGCGCCGGCTCGCGCGCACGAGGATGGTCGTCGGCACGTTTGACCGGCGACACCAGCCCCCGGGGACGTCCACGATGGAATGGGGAACGGCCGCGGCGATCCGTGCCCTGGGGGACGTGCCGGA
>JACQPO010000154.1 GCA_016207545.1 Methanobacteriota archaeon
CAAGGACCTCGAGCTGCGCGGACGTCGCTGACAGAATCGACTCGGCCTCCCTTGGCGCCACCGCCAAATCCCGGATGATCATGCGGAATCGGTTTCCGAGCAGATTTCCGATTTCTAGTTTCCGGTCGGTCGCATACGTTTCGAGCACCTCGACGTCCGATAGGTGGAGGGAACGGACCTTTTCCTCGGGCAGCTCGAAGCAGAACCACTGCGTCGTCACCGCTCGCTTGTCCTTCGTCCCGGCAAAGGAAATCCGCTTCCGGCTCACCGCCAGGCGACGCGCCATTTCTCGCACGAGACGATTCGTCTCCCAGTTCCGGGAGCGTACGACCGCGACCGTGTAACGGCCGCCCTCCACCTTCCGCGGCGGCGAGCCGATTTCTTCGACGACGAAGTCCTCGGGCTCGACCTTGATCCGACCGCCAATGCCCGCGGTCGTCGTCGCGTATCCCGCGATGCCCACCGAAACCTCGAGGTCGCTCACGGCGAGGAACGTCACTTCAGCTGTTCCTCAAAGAGCTTATGCGCCTCCCGGAACTGCCCGGCGAGGCTGTCCGCGGCCTTCTTGATCGCCGCCGACGGCTTGCCCTTCTTCGTCTTCACGTACAGGACCGGCTTGTCGAGCTGCGGGTGGCCCACGGAATACTTCGCCTCCGCGACATCCTCGTCCTTCAGCAACTCGTTGATGAGCGGATAGATCGCCGTGTCGTCGGGGCCCTCAATCTCGAGCTTGAGGGCGTTTTTCTCCTTCTCGACGACCTTGAACTCCATGGGCGGCGCGCCATTCCGGGTCCGGTTATAAGGCTTTTCATCCCGGCTTCGAGAGCACGTGGTTGATCGCGATCTCCGCGATGTCCGTCGCGTATCCGCCGGTCCGCCCGATGCCGTCGACGATCGCCCCGAGCGCGAGCAAATCCTGGCCCTGGTAGACCGCCACGCGAGCGCGAGCCCGTCGACGAGCTTCTGCAACCGGCCAAGCCGTCTAACGCCTCGTTCGCGGTGTCCGCGTCGCGCGCCGTGAGGGCGCTGAACGCGCGGTCCGGGAGGGACACGGCCGTATCGTGACCGGCGAACGGTTGCCACGCGTGCGGTCCGTGGACCGGAAGAAATGGAATTCCGCGTGGGGAAGAGGCCTTAAAGGGGAACGCCGTAAACCGGCGGCAATGGCGCTGCAGCGGGAGGACGAGGGACGCTCCGTCGCAACCGTGGAGGAGGCGAAGTTGCTTGCCCGGGAGACGAAGGAACGGGCGGAGCGGCTTCGTGCGACCCCTGGCTTGCTCGACGGGGCCCTCGCAGAACTCCACGGGGCCTTGGAGCGAGTCCTGCGGGAATATCCGCGACTGAGCCGCGGCCGCCTGAGCTCGTTCACCCGGGAACTGGACGGGATCGCGAAACGGGCCCAGGACCTCCGGGACGAGGGCCGGCTGTCCCCCCGCCACGCGAAGCTCGTCGGGCTTGCGCTTCGACACACGCGGCGCATCCACTTCTGGAACGCCCGGCGGGTCCTCGCGAAGCTCAACAACGCGCTCGAACCCGTGCGGGGGTGGCAGGAGGCACTCGACGCGTACCGCACCTTCCACCGGAAGGCATCCCTGCGCGTGCGGGACGCAGAGGCCGCCCTCGCGCGCCTGCAATCCGTTCCGCGTCCTCCCGCGGGCCCCGAGGAGGTCGCGAAGTTCCGGGCGCTCGTCGAGGCGTGCAACCGTGCGGCGGACGACGCGTGGGCCGCGCAGACCCATCGCCCCGCGCTGGAGGCGATTCGCGACCTCGTCGCCCATCCGGATGTCGACGGTCTCGGCCTGCTCTATACCCAAGAGCTCGCGTGCCTCCGGGAGCTCGGGGATCTCCTTGAAACGGACGCCGGGTTGCGGGATTCCATCGGTGCCCGTCCCCTCGCGGAGTTGGTGACGACCTCGGAGTACTCCGTCGCGAAATGGGATCGCGTGTACCCCCAAGCCGTCCGCGAGCGGCGGAAGCTTCAGGACTTGTTCCATCAGCTCCGGCCCGTCGTGACGGGCGCACACGGCACCCCGTTCGCCGCGGACGCTCCGGTCACGGACTTGCAGCGGCGCGTGGCCGCGTGGCGGACGTTTCCCACGGGGGCCCGCACGACGTGGGACGACCTCGTGACCCTCCTCGGATCCGCGACCGTGCCCCTCCTCCAAGAGGCCGCACGCGCGTACGATCGGTTCGGGGAGTTGGCGGTTCGGGCCTGGGACGGACGCCTCTCTCGGGAGATTCAGGAGCAGGAGGCGGAGCTTCGCGCGGCGCGAAAGGACTTCTCCGCGCTCCCCGGCCCCGACACGCTCCTCCCGTGACCGCCGCCACGCTTATCGTGGGACAACGCCATTTCCGGCCGGGGGTTGGCATGGACCTGAACCACCTGCACCTCCACGTGCGGGACATCCCGCGCGCGCGCAGGTTCTACGAGACGTACTTCGGATTCCGGCGGGACACGGTCAAGGAGGACGAGTTCCTCATCGTGCGGAATCCGGCGGGCTTCGACCTCGCGTTTATGGAGGACCCGGAGCCGTCGCCGATGCCGCGCTGGTTCCACTTCGGCTTCCGCCTCCCGACTCGGAAGGCGGTGGAGGAACTCCACGACCGGATGGCGGCGGAGGGCGTGGCGATCCTACGACCCGTCAGGGACCACGGCGCATGGATGAGCTTCGTGTGTACGGACCCGGACGGCTACGCGATCGAAGTGTATTACGAGTAGCCTACGTCGCGGGCCGGAACTTGTACCCATAGTGGATTACGCCGGCGTCGCCTTCTTCGCCGAGCTTCCGGAAGGTGACCTCGACGGGCATCCCGATCTTGACCTCGCCCGGTTCCACGTCGATGATCTGCGAGGTGAGGCGGACGCCCTCGTCGAGCTCCACGATGCCCAGCACGTACGGCTTCATCATGTCGAAATCTTTAGGCGCATCGTGGATGACCGTATACGTGACGACCTTTCCCTTGCCCGTGAGCCGAAACTTGTCCATCTTGCCGACGCTTCTCCGGCCGCACCGCGGGCACACGGAGCGTGGCGGGAAGTCGAGCGCGCCGCAGTTCCCGCACTTGCTCCCGAGCAGGTTGTACCGGGACGGAATTTCCCGCCAAAAGCGGGGAATCGCCATCTCAGTCCCCCCTCGCGAAGATGTGGACCACGGCCGTGCCGCCGGTCCCGCCGAGGGTGTGCGTCAGGCCGATCTCCGCGCCGGACACCTGACGCTTCCCCGCCTCTGCCCGGAGCTGGCGGACGATCTCGACCGCCTGCGCGACGCCCGTCGCGCCCACGGGCTGGCCGCGCGCCTTGAGCCCTCCGGACGGGTTGATCGTGACCTTCGCGTTGAGCGCGGTTTCCCCGTCCTCCGTCGCGTAGCCGCCCTTGCCCTTCGGGAAGAACCGCAGGTCCTCGATCGCCATGATCTCCGAAATCGTGAAGTTGTCGTGGACCTCCGCGAGCCTCACGTCCGCGGGCGTCCTTTTGGCGGCATGGAACGCGCGCTTGCCCGCGATCACGGTCGCGTCAATCGTCGTGAGGTCCCGGCGGTCGTGGACCGCGATGAAGTCGCTCGCCTGGCCCGTCCCGATTAGGTCGATTGGCGTGTCCGTGAACTTCCGTGCCTTCTCCTTCGCGCACAACACGAGGGCGGCGGCGCCGTCACTCAACGGCGCACAGTCGAACAGGCCGAGCGGCTCCGCGACCTTCGGCGCCTGGAGGACCATGTCCATCGTGATCTCCCTCTGGAACTGCGCGTTCGGGTTGAGCGACCCGTGCTTGTGGTTCTTCACCGCCACGGCCGCGAGCTGTTCTCGCGTCGTCCCGTGCTCGAACATGTGGCGTCGGGCCATCATCGCGTACAGCCCGGCGAACGTGGCGCCGAACACGGACTCCCACTCCTGGTCCGTCGTGCTCGCCAGGATCTGCATCGCCTCGAGGTCGCCAACATCCGTCATCTTCTCCGCACCGCCGACGACGACGATGTCGTGCACCCCAGAGGCAATCGACATCGAGGCCTGCTCGATGGCGATTGCGCCGCACGCCCCGCCACCTTCCACGCGCACTGTGGGCAGGTGTTGGTCCGCGAGCCCCGCGTAGTCCGCGAC
>JACQPO010000156.1 GCA_016207545.1 Methanobacteriota archaeon
ACCGCGTCGAGCGCTCGCATTGGCCCCGTAGCCCAGGTCTGCGAGTTGCCACATCGCCCAGGCGGTGTCGTACACGGTCCCGCCCCAGCTTCCATCGCCGCGTTGCCTGCTTCGGACTTGGCGCACGAGCCGGCGGGTGAGCTCTCGATCCTCCCGCCGCGGCCGACGCACTAGCTGGGGGCGGAGGAGCAGCCCCGGGCGAGAGAGCGAACGCTCGAGATACGGCGTCGCGTCCTTCAGGGACACCGCCAGAATGCTCCCCCGGCCGCGGGAGCGTTCCCACGGTCATGAAGGTTGCGTCGGGAACGCTTTTTAGCGTAGAGCCGGATGCCGCGGCCCATGGCTGCGAGCCGGTTGGCGCTTACGACGGAGGAGCGCATCCTCCTCTACCTGTCCGACTTCCGCGGGATGGAAGACCGGTTCGAGGTGCCGGTCGCGCTCACGCAGAAGAGCATCGCGTTCGCCGCGGGGATTCATCGCAAGCACGTATCGCGCTCCTTGGACGGCCTCGTCGCGGAGGGCGCGGTCGAGGAGCGGAAGGCGCACGTGGAGGGCATGCGACAGCGGATGCTCGTGTATTATCTGACGTCGAAAGGGTGGGAGCGGTCCCAGCGGATCCGCGAACACCTCGCGACCGTTCGGATTCCCGCCCGAATCAAGGGCGCGGTCCGAGAGATGACACTCGACGAGATTGACAAGTCGACCTCCGTCCGGCTCACGTTCTCCGACATCGTCCGAGAGGCGATGGAGACCCCGACCCTCGACATGGAGAAGCTGGAGACGATCGACGAGCGAAGGAAGCGGGAGATGGACGAGCGGCTCGTCCGCATCGAGGCGTACGCGAAAGCCGTGCTCACCGCGTGGCAGGACGGGAAGGTGACCGCGACGGAGCAGCTCCTCCTTGAGCAGCTGCGCGAGCATCTCCAGATTTCCGAACTCGACCATCGGAGGATCGAGACGGAAACGATCCAGAGGGTGCTCGGGTCCATGGAGGACGAGTGGAAGACGTACCGCGACCTGCTCCGGCACGTGTACGCGAGCGGCCGATCCCCCGAGAGGGCGCGCCAGGTCCTCGAGGAGGTCCGTCGACTCCTCCACCTCTCCAAGACGGAGGCCTCGCAGATCGAGCGGGAAGTGGCGGCGGAAGTCGCGAAGCCCGCCTAGCGCGCGGCGAACAAGTGGTACTTCTGCATCGGGTCCGCGATCTCCATCTCGACCCGCCTCGCGACGAGCTTCTCGGGGTGGTGGAGCATGGGGACCCGCTTCGCGAGGTCCTCGAACGACTTGAACGCGCCCTTCTTCCGCTCCTCGAGGATCGCCCACATCGTCTTCTTCCCGAGACCCGGGAGGAGTTCGAGCATGTGGAACCGCGTCGTGATCGCCTGCGCCTCGTTGAAGAATCGGACGAACCGTTCCTCCTTCTCCTTCACGATCTGTGCGACCAAGAACGGCAGCTCGTTCTGCGCCGCGGTCGTGAGCTCCTCGTGGCCCACACGGCGCTTCACGTGCTGGATTACGTCGCGCCGCTGCGGGTCCTTCCCGATGTAGGCGCGGTCCCCCGCGATCATCGTGGCCCCTTCCTTCGGTACGAGTTCGAACAGTTTGAACTCGTCCTCCCCCAGCGCATACGCGAGCGGCTCCCGTTGGTACCGGGAGCGGTCGGGGTGTCCTTGCGGTAGGTGGTCGAGAATGCGCGCGTAATCCTCCACGGTCGTCCCCTCACAGGTACTTCGCGACGATCTGGACGACCTTGTCCACATCTTCCTTCGACAGGGAGAATCGTTCCTTCGCGAACACCGCGCGAACGTCGTCCGAGTGCGTGGGCAGGAGGTCCGCGAGCTTCGCCGCGTTCCCGGGCGTCATCATCTCGACCTGGAGGAGATCCGCGAGGAGGGCGCTCGTCTGGTCCTGCGGGAGACGGCCGAACGTCTCTGCGTGGACGAGCGCATACCGCTGCTCGTGGCTCAAATCCTTCCGCTGCCGCTCTTCTACCTCGAGCAAGGCCTTGATTTCCGCCAGTGTCAAGTACTGCTCCTCTTCCTCCACGGCGCTCCCTCCCTACGCCCTCCGGAGGTGTTCCGGCAACACGATGGCCTTCTTGATTTTGCCGCCAAATCGGATGTCGAGCACGTACGCGCGGCCGCGGCGCTCGACGACGGTCCCCGTGAGGCCGTGGAACCGGTGGTGCGGCCATCCCTTCTGGAGGCTTCCGTCGATCACAATCGTCGCCCGGTCGCCGACCTCGAACGTCTGCAAGGCCCGGGTGATCGGGGAGAGCCCGCGCTGCCGCGCCCTCCGGCGGAGCTTCTGCCGGGACCCTTCCATGATCCCCTTCGAGGCCTTCACCATTCCTTATCCCTCATCGTGGATCCGCACGACGTCGAGCGCGAGCACCTCGCACGGCGTCCCGTACAGGCCCGCAAGGCTCGGCTCCGTCCGGCCCGCGTCCCCGTGGAGCGCCTCCTTCACGTACGTCCCCGCCTCCGCGGTCACGAGCAGGATCCCCTCCCGCCCCTCCGCCTCGACGAGGGATACGTCTCGGAGTACGCGTTCCCGGACGAGGTCCGCCCTTCGATGGGAGACCCTGACCGGGGTTCGCTGCGCGA
>JACQPO010000162.1 GCA_016207545.1 Methanobacteriota archaeon
CACGAACGTGCCGCACATCTTCGCGATCGGGGACGTGACGGGCCAACCGTTCCTCGCCCACAAGGCGTCGAAGGAGGGCATCGTGGCGGCGGAGGCGGCGGCGGGAAAGGCGAGCGCCGCGGACTGGCGGGCGGTGCCGTCGGCCATCTTCACGGACCCCGAGGTCGCGGGCGCGGGCCTCGACGAGGCCCAGGCGGCGGCGCAAGGATACGAGGTGCGCGTCGGGAAGGTCCCGTTCGCCGCCATCGGGCGCGCGCTGGCGCAGGGGGAGTCGGAGGGATTCGTGAAGGTCGTCATGGACGGGAAGACGGAGCAGCTGCTGGGCGTCCAGATCGTGGGCCCGGACGCGAGCGACCTGATCAGCGAGGTTGCGCTCGCGGTCGAGATGGGGGCGAGCGTCCACGACCTCGCGCTGACGATTCACCCGCACCCGACGTTGCCGGAGGCGATCATGGAAGCCGCCGAGGCCGCGCTGGGGAAGGCGATTCACGTCGTGAACAAGCCATGAACGAAGCGATCGTCGTCGACCTTGGTTCAATCGAATACCGAGCGGCGTGGGACTTGCAGCACCGCCTCGTCGAGCGGCGGGCGGCGGAGGAAATCCCGGACACGCTCCTGCTGCTCGAGCATCCCCACGTCATCACGCTCGGGAGGCGGGGCACGAGGGAGGACGTGCTCGACCCGTCGATCCCCGTGGTCGAGGTCGAACGCGGCGGAGAGGCCACGTACCACGGGCCGGGTCAGCTCGTCGGCTATCCAATCGTGAAGCTCGCGGACCGGCTCGACGTGAAGAAGTACGTGCGAGACATCGAGGACGTGCTCATCGGGGCATCCCGCGCGTTCGGCGTGCCCGCGGACCGGGATCCCCGCCAAAGCGGCGTGTGGGTGCACGGCCGCAAGCTCGGCTCCATCGGAATCGCGATCCACAAGAACGTGACGTACCACGGGTTCGCGCACAACGTGAACACGGACCTCACGTATTTCGAGAAGATTCGCCCGTGCGGCTTCGAGGCCTCGATCATGACCTCGATGGCCCGCGAGCTCGGCGCTCCCGTGTCGATGGCGGAGTTCAAGGACGCGGTCGTGCACGCGTTCGAGGACGTCTTCGCGACGCAGATGCGATCGGTCGAGAAGGCGGACCTGCTCGCTATCCCGCAGTCCTAGCGTGTGGCGACGGACACGGCCCTGTGGGCTTTCCGCTCCCGGATCTGGCGGACCATCTCGGGCACGATTTGGAACAGATCGCCGACGATCCCGTAGTCCGCAATCTCGAAGATCGAGGCCTTGTGGTCCAGGTTGACCGCGACGATCTTCTCGCTCTCCTGCATCCCCGCCAAATGCTGCACGGCGCCGGAGATGCCGACCGCGATGTACAGCTTCGGCCGCACGGTCTTCCCCGTCTGGCCGACCTGGTACGCCTTCGGCACCCAGCCCGCGTCGACCGCCTTCCGCGACGCCCCCACGGCGCCGCCGAGCTCCGCCGCCAGCTCCTCGAGCATCTTGAAGTTCTTCGGGTCCCGCAGCCCGTAGCCGCCGGAGACGACGATCCGGGCCTCCTCGATCTTCGCCTCCTGCCCCGTCCGCCGTTCCTCGAACGTGGCGATCGTCGTGTCGAAGTCCTTCTCCGTGAACGGCACGGCCTCCGGGAGGATCTCCCCCGTGCGCCCCGGCTTCCGCGGCGGCTTCGGGAACACGTTCGGCCGCGCGGACGCCATCTGCGGTCGGTGTTGCTTGCACAGGATGTGGGCGAGGGACTTGCCGCCGAACGAGGGGCGGATCATGTCCAGGTTGCCGTCCTTGTCGATCTCGAACTTCACGCAGTCCGCCGCCAGCCCGGTCTCGAGGACCGCGTGCAACCGGCCGCCGAGGTCGCGGCCGTTCTTCGTCGCCCCGAACAAGACGATCTCCGGCCGGTGGCGCTCGATCAGCGAGGCCATGACCTTCGTGTATGGCCGCGACCGGTACGACGCGAGCCGCGGGTCCTCGACGAGGTACACGCGGTCCGCCCCGTACTCGATCGCCTCTCGCGCAAGGGGTTCCACGGCGTGCCCGGGCAGGACGCCGCTCACATCCGTCCCGCGCAGGTCCGCGAGGCGGCGGGCCTCCCCGAGGAGCTGGAGGCTCACGTCGCGGAGCGTGCCTTGGCGGGCCTCGAGGAACACCCACACGCCCTTGTACAGGGACTTGTCCCGCGGGAGCGTCATGGGGCGATCACCCCGTCCGCGACCATCGCGTCGAGGAGGTTCGCGACCGCTTCCTTCGGGTCCCCGCGGAAGATCTTCGCCTTCCGGTCCGGCAGCACGACCGTGTCGACCTTCGCGACGATCGTCGGGGAGTTCCGGATGCCGACCTTGTTCGGGTCGATCCCTACGTCGGCGCAGGACCACGTCGTGATCAGCCCGCCCCGCTTCACGCGGATCTTTCCCGTGAGGGACTCCGGCCGCGGCTGGCTCGACAGGAAGTTCACGGTGATCACACAAGGGAGGGGGCACTCCCACGTCTCAAACCCGTCCTCGACCGCCCGCCTCGCGCGGACGCGGTCCCCGAGGAGCTCGGCCTCGGAGCAGTACGTGATCTGCGCGCAGTCGAGGTGGCCCGCGATGCCCGGCCCCACGTGTCCCGTGCTCGCGTCCGTCGTCTCCTCCCCGCAGAACACGAGGTCGTACCCGCCGATCTTTAGGATGACCTCGGAGAGGGCATACGCGGTCGGCACCGTGTCGGAGCCGCCGAGGAGCCTGTCCGTGAGGAGGAAGGCGCGGTCGCACCCCATCGCGAGCGCTTCCTCGAGCGCGGCGGTGAACACGGGGGGGCCCATCGTGACGACGAACACCTCGCCCCCGTGCTTATCCTTGATCTGGAGCGCCATCTCGAGCGCGTTCCGGTCCGGCGGGTTGATCTCGCTCGGCACGCCAACGCGCTTCAGGGTGTTCGTGACGGGGTCGACCTGGAGCTCTTGGGCCTTGGGGACCTGCTTGATGCACACGATGCTGCGCGGCCCCTTGGGCTCCGGCATCCCATCGCGGCCGAACCGCCAACTCACTATCTAGTTTTCGGGATGCGCCCCTCCGGTCCAGGAAGAGGCCCCACCAGAACGTGGAGGTGCTCTGCCGGCTGCACCCGAAGAGCTAAGTGTAATCGGCAATATCCGCCCCCGGGAGCAATCATGACGTCATCCCAGAGAAGTGTACACGTTAGGAGAGCCGAGGGAACCGCCCTCTGGCTTTTGGGCGAGCTGTACGAGATTAAAGTCGACGGCGAGGCGACCGGTGGGCCGACCGTGGTGCAGGTCACCATACCGCCAGGGCCCGTGCTGGGCGCTCCGCCCCACGTCCACGACTGCGATGAGTTGGCGTATGTCCTGGAGGGAACGCTCCGCTATCATTTCGGGGACCGCACGGAGAATGCCAGTGCGGGATCCGTACTCTTCTTCCCCAAGGGCACCACGGAGTGGTTTGAGAACCCCACCAACCAGCCGGCGAAACTTCTCATCGTCTACAAC
>JACQPO010000151.1 GCA_016207545.1 Methanobacteriota archaeon
CCGGCGCCCAGGGCGGCAATCCAGACTCCTTGGACGATCGCCAGGATCCCGGACACGAGGACCAAAGCCCCTCCGGCGACGGGCAACATTGATCGCTCTTGCATCATCGGTTGCGCCATCGGCATAGGCATTGGCGGTGGCGGTGGTGCGGCAGCCATGCCCGGGACACCCACATCTTAATATATAATGATAGCGCGGGGGCTTCCTGTGGGACGCGGGGTCAGTATTCCCCGAGCGTCCCCTCCCGCCTCGCACTTCGCTCGATCCGCTTGTACACCCAGTACCCGACGATCGGGGAAATAATCCCGAACAGAACGACGATCGCGATCTCGACCTCGATGGGGGCGAGCTCCGGGAACTTACCGTTCTCCGTGCCGATGAGGAGGGATCGGAACGCGTCCACGCTGTAGCTCACGGGGAGCCACCGGCTGACCCCGTCCACGATAAGGGGGGACGCGGACCGCAGCGCCGCGAACGGAAAGAACTGGGCGGAGAAGATCATGAAGAAGAACTGGAGGAAGGAGACGAGGAACTGGGCGGTCTCCTTGAGCTTGATCGTGACCCCCGCGAAGACGAACGCGATGCCGAGGAACCCGGAGACGGAGAACAGGAGGACGACGAGCGCGAGGCCCGCGTTCTGGACCGGCAGGCCCCCCACGACGGAGCCGACGAAAAAGATCGCGAACGCGGAGACCGCCGTGACCCACAGAAGGATCGCGAACACCCGGGCGACGAGGGAGGAGAACTTGTTCGCGGGGGAGAGGTACAGGGCCTCGAGGGTGCCGCGGGTCTGCTCCTCGCGAATCGAGAAGCCGATCTCCCACAGGGTGAAGGACAGGAACAGGCCGATCACGAAGCCGTAGACGACGACCGCGCCGAGCGTCTGGCCCTCCTGCGGGGGAGTGTCGGGCGGGGTGAACGCAAGGGCGGCGAACAAGAACATCGCGATGATGAGGAAGATCTGGACGAAGAGGGCGACGAACGCGACCGGGTAGCGGGAGAACTCGACGATCTTCTTCCACGACATGTCCCAGAAGCTCACGAGCCGCTGGCGGACGTCGAAGCGGGAGAGGCCGATGCCGCGGTGGACCGTCTCGCTAATAGTGGCCGACCCCCTCCTTTCGCCGGAGCCGGCGTTCCGTCGCCTCGAACACCTCGTACCCGAGGAGGGGGACGACGAGGGCCATCGCGAACAGGACGGCGAGGCTCAGGTACGGGGACCCGAAGAAGTACCCGATGCCGAGGATCGAAGCGCGCACCGCGTCCGTCATCACGGTCGGCGGGAACGCGCCCGCGACGAGGCGCAGGTATGGCGGGAGGAGCGCGAGCGGGTAGAACACGCCCATCAGGAACGCGAGGACCCACTGGAGGACCTGGATGACGGAGTCCGCCTCCTTGATCTTCATGATGAGCGCGCCGAACATGAACGCGAGGCCCCAGAGGGGGATGAGGCCGATCACGAGGAACACGAGGGCGAGCCCCACGCCCCCTTGGAGCGGGTTCACCTGGAAGACGAGGCTCCCGAGTCCGAGAGCGATCACGAAGGCAATCATCGCCCGCAGGAACGCGTACGAGGTGACGCCCGCGAGGACCCAGATCTTCCGGGCCGGCGCGAGGTACAGGGACTCGAGGGTGCCGGTCTCCATCTCCCGGCGGACCCAGTAGCCAATCAGCCACAACATGAGGCTGACGACCGTGAACGTCGACGCGCCGAGGAGCATGTACAGCTTGAAGTTCGCCGTCCCCGTCCGTCCGAAGAACACCTCGCCGGCGCGGGGCCCCGCCACGGCCGTGCCGAGGAGGACGGGCATCGCGGCGAACACGATCGGCAGGAGCGCCTCCATGAAGATCGCGCCCTTGTACCGCGTGATGATGTGGATCCGCGCGATGAACACGGTGCGGACGACGTCGAGCCTCGCCCGCCACCCGGGCCGCGCGAGCCCGAACCCGCGATTAGCCACGGCCGCCGCCGCCACGCTTCTCCTCCTTGACGACTTCCCGGGTATCGACCGCCAACGATCGGCCCGTCTTCGCGATGAACACGTCCTCGAGCGTGACCTCCTGGGGCTTGATGTACTCCAGGGAGGCGCCGTTCCCCGTGACCGCCTCGATGATCCGCGGGAGGAGGAGGCGGCTGTTGTCGCACAGCACGGACAGCTTCGTCCGCCCGTTCGTCTCCGCCTGGACCGCGACGTTCCGGATGCCCTGGATCGCGCGCAGTTTCTCGATCGTCGTCGCCGGCAGCACGCCCTCGAGGTGGACGACGTCCTCGCGGACGAGGGACGACTTCAGCTCGTTCGGGGTCCCGAGGGCGATGATCTCGCCGCGGTCGATAATCGCGACCCGGTCGCACAGCTCCTCCGCCTCGTGCATGAGGTGGGTCGTGTACACGATCGTCTTGCCCTCCTCCTTGTTGAGGGACCGGACAATCCGCCGCAACTCCCGCGCGGTCGGGACGTCCATCGTGACCGTCGGCTCGTCGAAGAACAGGATCGGCGCGTCGTTGATGAGCGCCTTCGCGAACGCGAGCAGCATCTTCTGTCCCGAGGAGTACGTCTCCACGGTTCGGTCGATGAAGTCGTCCAGCTTCAGGAGGTCGATGAGGTATTGCATCCGCGGGCGGCGGACCGAGCGCGGCACGTGGTACAGGGCGCCGAAGTAGTCCAAGTTCTCGCGGCCCGTGAGCTTCCAGTACAGCCCGCGGTCGCCCATGAGCATGCACCCCAGGCTCGCGCGCACCTCGTCCTCGTGCGCGAAGATGTCGTACCCGTTCACCCACGCGCGGCCGCTCGTGGGCAGGAGGAGGGTCGTGAGGCACTTGATCAACGTCGTCTTCCCCGCGCCGTTCGGGCCGAGGAGGCCGAAGTTCTCCCCCGCGTACACCTCGAGGTTGACGTCCTTGAGGGCATGGACGACGCGCTTCCCCTTCTTGCCTTTCCGCCGTTCCTTCGTGATGAACGTCTTGGAAAGGCCCTCGACGCGAATGATTGCGTCCATACGGGCCGTGCGACCCCCATCTCCTTATTTAAACTCGTTGAGCACCGGTGAACCAGACGTGGTCACCCGTGGCGCTCGTCGCGCTACCGGGAGTCATTTCCGCGACCCGATGGCGACGATCGCCTCGCGGACGAGGCGGGCGGCGAGCAACGCGGTCTGCCCGTGGTCCCACCCCGGCGCGACCTCGTTGAGGTCCATCCCCACGAGTCGCGGCCCGAGCGCGTCGATGATCGACTTCACGTGGAGCGGGGTCAGCCCGAACGGCTCCGGGTTGCCGACCGCGGGCGCGTACGCGGGGTCCACGCCGTCGAGGTCGATCGTCAGGTAGATCTTCTCCTGGTCCACGGCCTTCAGCGCGCGCTCCACGGCCCGATCCGGCCCCTTCTCGTGGATGTCGAACGCGCTCACGTACGTGAGCCCGAGCCGCTCGAGGTCCTCCGCTTCCTCGGCCGAGAACGAACGCACGCCCATGTACACGACGTCGTCGACGCCCACGTGGTCCGCGATCCGGCGCGCGGAGCATGCGTGGGAGAACCGCTCCCCCAGATACTCGTCGCGGAAGTCGAGGTGCGCGTCGATCCCGAGGACGCCGATGTCGTCGTCGAAGCCCATGACGGACGCGGGCGCGATGCTGTGCTCCCCTCCGAGCACGATGGGGACCTTCCCCCGCTTCACGAGGTCGTGGGAGATCCGCCGCACGCCCTCGACCATGTCCTTCACGGGCCCGTACTCGTCCGTGTTCCCGAGGTCGCACACCCGGACGTCCGCGAGGCTGCGGCCGTGGTCCATCAGGTAGGTTTCGAAGTTCCAAGACGCCTCGCGGATTGCGTTCGGCCCGAGCCGGGCGCCCGCGCGGAACGACGCCGTGCGGTCGTACGGCACTCCGTACAACACGATCTCCGCCTCGTCGAGGGAGGCGTTCGCGTCGGCGAAGGAGAACGGCTCGGGCATGCGTCAGGGCCTCGTCATCTGCCGACGGCCCATGGCCTCCATGTACAGGACCTCGCCGCCGGGCCGAACGTCGCCCCGCATCTCTCCGGGGATGGGGAGTTCGAACGTCTCGTACGTCTGCAGGTCCATGAGCTGCGCGACGTCGCCGCGGAGGGAGAGGACCTGCGCCTTTCGCTTGTCGATCACGGGCACCTTCACCTTGTGGGTCACGGGGTGCACGATCGACCGCTTCTGGCCGTCGAACAGCCCAATCACGTCGAGCCTCGCCTTCGCTTCTCCATGCTTCCCCGGCTTCGAGGTCTGGATCGACAGGATCTTGCACGGCTCCTCGTCGACGAGGATGTACCGGTTGACCTTGAGTTCCCGGATTTCCTGCTGGACCCAGGACATGCAGATTCCGGCGACGGAACCGACCTCGCCCATATAACGGTTTGGCGAGGAGACGGCATCCATCCTGGGAGCAACTCGATTTCGTAGGCGCCAAACTCAGGCTCAGGCAGGAGGGATTGACGACGATTCGCCCCTCGCGTCCGCCCGAAACTCGCGACCCTCCGTGGGACACGGCCCACGATTCGACGCACTAGGGAGGGTGGCGGCCTCCGGGGGCGCCGCGAGTTTGGACAACCCGTAAATAGCCCGAGGGCTTCGGTGCGGTCGGTGGGTTGAATGCGGTGGCAGTTCCTCGTCCCCGTCCTGGCGGCCTTCCTCGCGATCGCCCTGAACGCCTCGCCCGCATCGGCCGCGGACGTGCCCGTGAACCTGTTTGCGTCCGGATTCGAGTGGCACGTCGGCTCCCGGGGCGCGCCGGCAGAGCCGACGATCACGGTGGACGCCGGGGACA
>JACQPO010000169.1 GCA_016207545.1 Methanobacteriota archaeon
CGAGGCCGGGCTCATCGTAGAGAACGAGGCCCTGGGGGCGTATTTCGAGGAGGTGTTCGCGTGGGACTGGAAGGACGACCTGACGGCCCCCGTCGCGGACGCGGGGCCGGACCGGACCGTGCGTGTGGGCACGGCGGTGACGTTCAGCGGCTTGGGCTCCTGGGACGACGCGGCGGTGACGAACTATTCGTGGGACCTCGACGGGGACGGAACGTTCGACATGTGGGGCGCTGAGGTGACGCATCGTTACACCGCGACTGGCACGTTCACGGTCCGCCTCGTCGTCGCGGACGCTTGGAACAACACCGCGGAAGACACGGCGATCGTGGTGGTGACCAGGCCACCCGCGCCGCCAACGGTCTCGTGGCCCCTCGTCCTTGCAATGCTGGTCGCCGCGGGATTCGCGTCGTTCGCGCTCGTGCGACGGAGGCGCAAAGGGACAAATAGGCCGCCCTAGATGGGACGCCGTGGCCACCGCCCACCCCGTGTTCTCCGCGGCGGAGGTCGAGAAGTTCGGCTACTGCCCCCTGACCTGGTGGCTCAGCCGTCAGGCGGCCGAGGAGACGGGGGAGGAAATTGTCGAGGGCATCACGAAACACGAGCAGATGGGCGACGAAATCCGGAGCATCGCGAAGCACGAGAAGACCGCGCACGAATACGAGACGACGGTCCTGTACTTCGCGATCGCCGCCACAATCGTTTCCGTCCTCGGCATCTCCTTCGTGTCGTCGACGACGTTCCGCGTCACGCTCATCCTCGACACGGTCGCGCTCATCTGGCTTCTGGCGGCAGTCTACCTGCTTTACCGTGCGGACCGGCTCGCGACCCGGCGCGATCGGTTCCTCTGGGAGCGGGCGATCGTGACGTTCTCGATCATCGCGGTCATGACCGCGGTGCTGTCCGTGACCACGTTCGCCATCCGCGACGAAATCCTGGGACCGGTCGTCGAGATCATCGCGCTCGTGTGGCTCATCGGAGCGACGTTCTTCCTCCGGCGGTCCATCGTGCACTCCGAGGTTGCCGGGGCCGCGCGGCGAAAGTACGGCGCGACCGGGGGAGACGTCGCGTACGTGGACCACCCGGCGGCGAAGGCGGACCTCTTGGTGAGCGAACGGTACGGGCTCCGCGGTCGGCCCGACTACATCGTCACGGAGGGGGACCACATCATCCCCGTCGAGGCGAAGACGGGACGGACCCCGAAGGGTCCGCTGTTCTCCCACATCCTGCAGATCGCGGCGTACTGCCTCCTCGTCGAGGAGACGTACGGGAAGGCGCCGCCGCACGGAATCCTGCGGTACGAGGGCGCGACGCACGAGATCGAGTACAACGAGGACCTGAAGAAGCTCTTGGTCGGGAAGCTCGAGGACATGCGCGGCGCGCTCCGGAAGGGGGAGGCGCACCGGAACCACAACCGGCCGGGCAAGTGCATCCACTGCTCCCGGCGAGAGGGATGCCCGGAGCGGCTCGCCTAGTCCTTCTTCGGAGGATTTCCCGCCAGACGCTCGCTCAAATCCTCGACCCTCGTGGTAAGGCGCTTCACGTCTTCCCGCATCGCGAGCATCTCCCGCTCGAACGGCGTGAACTCGCGGCTCGCGAAGATTCGGTGCGTGAGGAAAATCCCGATGAACACGGCCCCGATGATCGCCAGGATGCCGATGACCGCGAGCGCGACGATGACGAAGTAGAAGTTCGTGAGCGGGTCGAAGACGATCGCGCCCGTGACGATTCCGAGCTCAATTCCGATCAGGGCAAGCACGAAGACGATCCATAGCAGGAGCCAGCCGCGCCTCATGCCTCCACCTCCCGAACCATCGCCGCCGTGTACAGGTCGCGGAACTCGCGCGGCGACCCGTCCTCCGGCTCCACGCGGAGGACCCAGCCCGCATCGTCCCAGGCGAACTCAACCGTCGCGTTGTACCGGAACGTCGCGTCCTCCGTCACCGCCACCGCGGTCACGTTCGCGACCTGCGCGTCCTCGATCGGGAACTTGAGCCACAGGGAGGGGACGAGCGTCTGGTTCGCGGACAGATTGGCAGCGCCCGTCACGTTGATCGCGACGTACTCGTACAGCGGGATCCCGAGCGCGCTCCGTACG
>JACQPO010000158.1 GCA_016207545.1 Methanobacteriota archaeon
CCCTAGCTGCTCCTCCATATCCTCGACGTGCAGCCGCATGTCCTCGACAATGGTCTTTCGGAGGTTTCGCGCGAAGAGTGGGAGAAGCAGCTTCACGATTCCGTGGCCCTCGATCTTGTACTTCGTCAGGATGCTGCACCCGCCCGAGGGCAGATCCTCGAGGGCGTGGGTCGTCTCGTAACGCGCGCCCCGCGTACGGCCGCGTATGTGCCACGCATTTGGCGGGTCGAGGTGGACGGTGACGTACAACGTGCGTCCCCGCCACTCATCTTCAAGTTCGATCAACCGCTCCGTGCGCGATAAGATCTTGCGCGCGGCCCCGCGGCCCCACCGACGCCCTCGATGGTCGTCCCCGGTGAAGTCCGTCATCCAAGCAAACGTCTCGTGGCGGGGGAGCCGCGTTTCGTTGGTGAATTCGAACTCCATCGGAGTGCCGGAATTTCACAGCTGACTTAAGATGTTCGGTCTCAACCCGTCTCTGGCACGCGCGCGGGCGCCCCCGCGCGGGACAACGCGTAGTGGACCGCAACGGCCGTCGCGAATGCGGGGAGGCTCGACCCAAGGGTCACGGACGGCCAGCCGAGGCCCGGGGCGACGAGGAGGTAGAAGTACACGAGGGCGCCCGCGGCCCAGCCCACGAACGCCCGCGGCCGCAGGGTCGCCGCTCGCTCGTAGAACTCGCCAATGCTGTACGCGCCTCGGCGGACGAGGAAGTCGCTCACGAGCACGCCAAGTAGGGGTACAAACGCGGCGCCGATGAGCAGGAGGAAGCCCTCGTACGCGAGCGCGGCCGCGCCCTCGAGGCCGCCGAGCAACGTGAGCCAGCCGCCGACGAGGATGGCCACGACGGTCACGAGGACGACGAACGTCCGTTGGCGGATCTGCGGGAAGAAATTCTGCAGGCTCACCGCGGTCGAGTACACGTTCGCAAATCCGTTGTCCGTCTCGTCGACGAGGATCAGGAACAGCGCGACCACGCCGAGGGTCAACGTGAGGATCGACGAGATTACGTTCGTCGTGCCCAGGATAACGATCATCGCGGCCCCGAGGAGGAAGAACCACGTGTTCGCGAGCGCGTATCCCACGGTGGTCCCCGTGAACGCTCCCGCAGGGCGTTGCGAGAACCGGTTGTAGTCTGAGATGAGCGGCCACCAGGAGATCGGCATCGCGATCACGAGGTCGACGCCGAGGAGGAGCGTGGCGGCACCACTTTGCAATCCGCCCCACGCGACCCCGCGCGTGAACACGAGGTACGTAATCCACGCGGACGACCCGATGACGAGCCATACTGCGAACTTCTCGAGCCACTGGCGGACGACCACGATGGGGCCGCCGAGGGCGAGGAGGGCGCAGAATCCGCCGAACGCGGCCACTAGCGCGTAGTTCGCGGGGGATCCTTGGGCTTGGCCGAGGAGGGACGCGGCGGCCTCCCCCATGACCATGATTTCGAACGAAGTCCAGCCGACGAGCTGGAGGACGTTGAGTGCGGTCGGCACGTAGGAACCGTGGCGCCCGAGCACGGCCCGGAGGGCGACCATGGAGGGCACGCCGAACCGGCTGCCGATTTCGCCCGCGGCCGCGAGCATGACGCTCCCGATGATGGACCCCAGCGCGATGACAAGGGCAGCCTCTGCGAGGCTCAGCCCGAAGCCGATGTCCGTGCGGGTAAGGAGCGCGCCCGCCGCGAGGACGAGGAGACCGACGCCGAGGCTGAACCATAGGACGAAGAAGTCGAACCCGCGGAGGAGGCGCGCCGCCTGTGGGACGGGGTCGACGCCCCATTCCGGCGGGGCTCGCACCTTGGGAACGCGGACCAACGAACTTCCCCGCCGCACATCGCGCGGGCCCTAATATACCGTCGCTCGACGCTCTCACGGATTACGGATGGGCCCCGAACTTCGCCTTCGATCGGCGGAGCGCGTCGAGGAGCGGGAGCGGACGGCCCGCGAGGTAGTTCAGGAGCGCGCCGCCGCCCGTGCTCACGTGGCCGAACTTCCGCTCGATCCCGAGCGCCTCCGCGACCGCGACCGTGTGACCGCCGCCGATCACGGTGAACGCGCTCGCCTCCGCGACCGCGGTGAACAGCTCTCGCGTCCCCACGGCGAACGGCTCCAGTTCGAAGACGCCCGCGGGCCCGTTCATGATGATCGTCCGCGCTTTCGCGACCTCCGTCCCGTAATGCGCGATCGTCTCGAGCCCGATGTCCGCGATCGGGTGGTCCGCGGGCAACTCCCGCACCGGGACTTCCACGCGCTTGCCGTCGACGTTGAGCGCGACGTCCCCCGGGACCTCGATCCGCCGTCCGTACTTTCCGACGAGCGCCTTCGCGGCGGCGAGGTTCGCGTCGTACTCCTCGATCTCCTTCCGGAGCACCGCGAGCGTCGGCTCCCCGAGGGAGACGCCCCCGGCGTGAAGGAACAGGAGCGCGACCCCGCCCGTCGTCAACACGGAATCCACGGTCCCGTGCTCGAGGAGGTGTTGCGCGACCGCGAGGGAATCGTCGGCCTTGATGCCGCCAAGGATTGCCATCGTGGGCCGCTCCTCCGCCCGGAGTGCGCGGTCCAACATTTCGACTTCGCGCTGCACGACCCGCCCGGCGACGGTTGGGATCGCCTCGCAGAACCCGACGATCGTCGGCTGCGCGCGGTGCCCGGCCGCAAACGCGTCGAGGACGAAGTACTGCGCGAGGGGGGCCAGGCGGTGCACGATGTGGCTCTTCGCCATCTTCTCGACCGGCTTGTCCGCGTACGCCTCTTCCTCCGCGTAGAACCGCGTGTTCTCGAGGACGATGACCTCGCCCTCCTTCAGCGCGCCAATCGCGTCCTGCGCGGTCCGGCCGATGAGGCTGTCTACGTACCGCACGGGTCGTCCGAGGAGGGAGGCCATCCGCTCCGCGTGTGATTCCAAGGGGACGCAGTCGTCCTTCCCCGGCCGGCCCTGGTGCGCGAGGATGGCGACCTTTGCGTCCCGGAGATCCCGGAGGGTCGCCAGGTGTTCGCGGATGCGCGCGTCGCTGAGAATCCGGCCCGTGCGCGGGTCGAGGGGCGAGTTGATGTCCACGCGGACGAGCACCGTTTTGCCCGCGACCTCGACGTCGTCGAGCGTGAGGAACTCGCCCACGGGCGCCGGATGGCCCTGCCCGTAAAAGGCTTTTGCACTTTCGCGCCCCCGAGGTCATCCTTTATGCGTCGAAGGCCATCGAGGGTCGTGCGCGAGGCGGACCTCGTGGAACCGCTCGTCCGGCACTTCGAGGAGCACGGGTTGCGCGCGGTCGCGGAGGTCCCGATTGCGGGCCGCCGCGCGGATCTCGTCGGCGTCGGCGAGGACATGCTCGTCGCGGTCGAACTCAAACTCGCGCGGTGGCGGCAGGCGCTCCGGCAGGCAGTCGCCTACCAGCTGTGGGCCCACGAGTCGTACGTCGCTCTCCCGTTCCCCCGCGCCCTCGCCGCCGTGCGGCACCGCCACGCGTTCGAGGCGGAGGGCGTCGGCCTTTTCGCGGTGCTCGACGGGGGCGTGCGCACGTTCCTTCGCGCCTCCGCGTCGCCCCGCCAGTTCCCCGCGCTCACGGACCTCGTGCGCCGCCAGCTTGCGCCACCCGTCCTCCCGCTCACCGTTTTCCCCGACGAAACCGCCTCAGAACGTTTTTATGGGGATGCCCTCATCTGACGGCCCGGGAACGGCCCTGCCTGCGGAACCGAGGCTGCCGGAAGGGAAACTCGTCCGCACGACGGCCAGCGGCACGGACGCCCTGAAACGTCTGCTCGTCGAGCTCAAGCGGTATTCCTTCTCCGGCTACGTGAAGTCGCTCCGGTCGGGTCCCAACGGGACGGCGACGGGATACGTCGTCCTCGAGGACGGGACCCCAGTCTTGGCCCTCCACCTCGCGGGACGCCGCCGGAGCGAGGGGAAGGTCGCGCTCAAGGCCGTGTGGGAAGATTCGTACGAGTCTGCGTGCACACTCGAAGTCCACGCCAAGGTGGACGTCGCCGCGATCCGCGCGGACCATCCCGACGCCGGGCTCGAGAGACCCGTCCGCGGACGGAAGGGGAACCGCGAGGGCAAGGCGGAGACGCCCCTGAAGGCGGCCGCGAAGCCGGAGGCGCCGAAGGCGGCGCCGCAGGGGGCCCAGACCCCACAGCCGGAGGTCGCGCCGCTCGACGACCGGAGCCGGGTCCTCCAGGAACGGGCCCGCCAGGTCTTCGAGATGATCGTGCGGCAGCGGTCCGGGGAGGACCGGCCGGAGGCCCCGACCCCGCGTGAAATCGAGGCCGCCCCCCTCGCGCGGGACCCGCGAACGAACCTCGTGCGGGCGTACACGTTCGACGCCTTCGTCGTCGGGCCGAGCAACCGATTCGCGCACGCCGCGTGCGCCGCGGTCGCGAAGTCCCCCCACAGCGCGTACAACCCGTTGTTCATCACCGCCGGGCCGGGCCTCGGGAAGACGCACCTCCTGAACGGGATCGGGAACGCGATCGCCAAGCGGGACGGGGCCGCGAAGGTCCGGTACGTGACCGCGGAGGGATTCGCGAACGAGTACCGGGAGGCCGCCGTGAGTGGCCGTCTGACGGAGTTCCGGGAGCGGTATCGCCGCCTCGACGTCCTCCTGTTCGACGACGCCCAGTTCCTGTCCGGCCGGGCGGACGTCCAAGAGGAGCTTCACCACACGTTCAACGAGCTGTTCACCTCGGGACGCCAGATCGTCCTTGCGAGCGACCGGCGGCCGAAGGAGTTCCCCGATCTGCAGGAGCGGCTCGTCTCCCGATTCGAGTCGGGCCTCGTCGCGGACCTCGCGCCGCCGGAATACGAGACGCGCCTCGCGATCCTCCGTCGGAAGGCGCGGGACGCCGGGGTGGCCGTGGGCGACGAGGTGCTGTCGTTCATCGCCCGCCACGTGGAGAACAACGTGCGGGAGCTTGGCGGCGCGCTGAACCGCGTGATCGCGTTCTCCACGCTCATGGACCAGCCCGTGAGCCTCGACCTGGCGCGGGAGGTGCTCAAGGAGCTCGCGGAGGTGGAGGGGTTGCGGGCCGGCGCGAAGGTGACGGAGGCGGCGCGGGAGTTGCGCCCCGGGCACGCGTACCTCGTCGAGGAGGACCGTCCCGAACAGATCTTCCAGCTCCTCCGGGTCGCGGGGAGCGGCGGGCGGAGCCTCCTCGTCACCCGCTCGAACCCACGGCGCGTGCGGGAGCGCCACAAGGTCCGGGCGGACCGGATCCTGTGGCTCACGGAGCGGGAGGGCGGGAGCGAGGACACGATCCCGCCGTCGCTCGAGCGGATCGTCTACGTGATCGAGGAGTTCATGCACGCGGGCGGTGGCGGGGCGGTCGCGCTCGACGGCGTGGAGTACCTCGTGGGCAGCAACAGCTTCGACTCTGTGCTCAAGTTCCTCCGCCGGCTCGTCGACGACACGTCCGAGAGCCAGTTCGTCCTCCTCGTCTCGATCAGCCCGAAGACGATGAAGGACCAGGAAGTGAAGAACCTCGAGCGGGAAATGGACGTCCAGACGTTCTAGCGGACGCCGAGCTCTTCGTGGAACATCCGGACGAACCGGGCGGCGTCCGCGTATTCCTCTCGCTTGATGTGGATGGACGCCTGCTTCAGGATTCCCACGGGTTTCGTGAGGTCGCCTCCCTTGACCTTCATCTCAAGGAGCGCGTCGCGCGCCTTCTTCATCTCCTTCGCGAGCGCGTCGGGGAGCAGCCGGAGGATCGCTTGGCGGGCCTGCACCGCAAGCCCGGCGGCGTTCTCGAAGTCGTTCGCCCCGATGGCTTGGCGGCTGCGGGCAAGGAACGTCTCCGCCTCGGGGACCGCGAGTCCGAGTTTCTTCGCGTCCGCGAACAGGGCCTCCGCACGGGCGAGTCCCTCCCGCGCCTTCGCAGATCCGCCGGAACGGACCTCGAACTCCTCTCGCGCCGCTCGCAGGCGTTCCGCGGCGACGGGGTAATTCCGTGCCTCGAGCGCCTCGATCGCCGCCGTGCACATCGTCTCGACCGCGCCCAGGTCGGCGCCCGTTGTCCGGGCCTGCTCCGCTTCCTCCAGGATCGACTGGACCCGCTGCCCGATCTGGGTCGTGAACTCCCTGTCGAGCCGCCACTTGGCGTCGCGGATGAGGGACACCGCGCGCTCCACGTCCCTCCGCTTCCCGTGTGCGATCGCGTCGCTGATGAGGTCCCGCTCCTCCTCGATCTCCACGCCGACCTTCTTCGCGACGAGCAAGAGGGGCTTCACCTCGTTCACGAGGCGCGGGAGTTCCTTGTAGAGGCTCGCCTTGTCGAGGGGCGGCGCGGCGGCCGGAGCGGCTCGGGACGCGAGCAGGGAGGTCAGCCGGTCGAGGGGGCTCATCGCGCCCTTCGCCCGGGCCGGCTCGCGGACCTCGGCTCTAGGCGCGGCCGCCGGCGGGGGCATCGCCGGAATCGCGCGCGCCGTCGGGGGCTCAGGCGGGGGCGCGGCCTCTTCCTCCGCGAAGCGGACGCCACAGTTCGGACAATTCGTCGCGGCGGCATTCACGGTCGCGCCACAGAGGGGACACTCGAACTGCCTGATGGCCTCCTCCGCGAAATGGACGCCGCAGCCGGGACACACGGACGCGCTGGCGGACACGCGAGTCCCGCAGTTCGGGCACTCGAATTCGTCCGCGGCCGCCTTGGGGACTTCCTCGGAGACCTTCTCCGGGAGCTCCGCGAGGATGTCGTCCTCCGGCGGCTCGCCCTCCTTCGCGATCGTCTTGATGTCCTCGAAGAAGTCGGACGACACGTCCTTCCCGGAGAGGATCGCGTTCAGAATGTCGTCGATCGACTGGCCGCTGGCCGAGGGGCCTTGCGCCAGCTCTGGGATTTCCCCGCCAAGATCGAAGAGGGAGAGGTCCGTGTTGCACTCCGGGCACCGCTGCACCCCCGGCTCGAGGGGCGCGTCGCAGACAGGACAAAGCTTCGTCTCCCCGGCAACCACGGGCGTCTCCCCTTTCGAGCGAATGGAATCGTTTTCGCGATGAGACGAGGGTTTGCTAAATACCTATCGTCCCGAAAATTCCACTCGATAGCGGCGGACGCTCCGGGCGGGGATACTTGGAGGACAGATAATGGGAGCGATAAAGTTAAGGAGACCGCCATTTCCTTCGACATTCCCAGTGAACGGGAACGCCGTCCATGTTCCGCAACTCAATCGAGGGGCTCGACAAGGTCTTTCGCACGGACATCCTGCCGCCGAAGGTCTTGCTCGTGACGGGTCCTCCCGGATCCATGAAGACGTCGTTCTGCTACGCGGTCCTGTCCGCCTACCTGAAACGAACGGGGGAATTCGGCCTGTACACGACGCTTGAAGAGACCGTCGACTCCCACCTGAAGAACATGGAGTCCCTCGGCATCGACCTGTCCCTGAACATGCAGATGTCGGACTTCACGGACCTCCGGGAGATCGACCAGATGGTCGGCACGGAGGACCAGACGAACTACCTCGAGTTCATCGAGAAGATGATCCGGCACTTCAAGAAGGTCCACGGGGACCGGTTCAAGGTGTTCGGGCTCGACTCCCTCGGGGCGCTGTACTCCCTGATGGACGACGTGTCCCAGATGCGGAAGCGGATGTTCTACTTCTTCAAGATGCTCCGCGACTCGAACCTCATCTCGTTCGTCATCATGGAGCGGGAAATCGGCGGGCAGAGCCAGCTCCTCGGAAACGAGGGGTTCCTCGTCGACGGGCTCATCCACCTCGGGCTCGACCGGAGCCGCGGGAAGCTCATGCGGTATCTCCAGGTCGAGAAGATGAGGGCGTGCGACCACAGCGTCGAGAAGCACGCACTCGAGGTGCACAAGGGCGGGATCGCGGTGCTCGGGCCCATCTTTGACACGGGGGCGTGACGTTGGCGGTAGTTGATACGATGGAAGGCATCTGCACGAACATGCGGCCGCACGGGGCACGAATCCGGGGGAAGGTCGATGGCTGAGTCGGACCTGGACGACGTGATCACGACGTTGCAGCAGAAGGCGGGCCAGCTCAAGATGCGGGACGCGGAGCTGTCCGCGCGCGAGGCGAAGGTGCGGGAGGCCGAGCGGAAGCTCGAGGCGGAGCACCAGGAGCTGGACAAGGCGCGCGAGGCGGTCCGGAAGGAAGCGGAGGCGTTCGAATCCCGCCGGAAAGAGGTCCAGCAGCGGGAGGAGGAGGCCGGGCGAAAGGAGCAGGACCTCCAGCGGCGGGAGCAGGAGTTCGAAGTCACGAAGCAACAGGTCAGGCGGGCCCAGGAGGACCTCAAGGCGCGCGAGGCGGACCTCGCCCGACGCCAGGCGGAGCTGCTCAAGCGGGAGGAGTTGCTCGGCTCGCGGGAGCAGGAGTTCGACGCGGTCCTTGCGGAGATCGCGTCCCGACGTGCGGAGATTGTCGAGCGGGAACAGGAGGCGATCAAGCTCCTCGAACAGCAGAAGGCCACGTTGGAGGAACAGATCGCGAAGGGCCAGCAGCTCATCGACCGCGAGCGGCGGCTGCGGACGGAGGAGGACTCCTTGGCCGCGACGCGGCAGAAGCTCGTGGACGAGCAGCAGCTCGTCGCGCAGATGAAGGAGAGGGCCGCACGGCCGGTCGAGGCCGCGGCTCCGGAGGCGGCGGCGCCGACCGCGGAGATTTCCTGTCCCGTCTGCGGCACCGCGATTAGCGCGGACGCCTTGATGTGTTACGCGTGCGGCCATCGCCTGAAGGAGGAGGCCGCCCCGAGCGAGATTCCGTGCCCGTCGTGCGGGACGATGATCTCGTCGGACGCGGTCATGTGCTACGCGTGCGGCCACCGGTTGCAGGAAGAACCGGCGGAGGCCTCCGAGATTCCGTGTGCCGCGTGCGGCACGATGATTAGCAGCGATGCGGTCATGTGCTACGCGTGCGGGCATCGGCCGGGCGCGGACGACAAGAAGGCCGCTTCGGTGAAGAAGGTCCTCAAGAGGAAGATCTTCTAGGGGCCGGCGTCGCGGCCCGCGCTCACTTGAGCTGCGACAGTTTGTGGCCGTGGGGGTAGTCGATCGCGCCTACGGGGCAGACCTTCACGCACATGCCGCACTGCGTGCAGTCCTCGTTGAACGTCAGGTAGACCTCGTTCAGGAAGATCGCGTTCGTAGGGCACGCGCCCACGCACGCCCCGCAATGCATGCACAGCATGTCGTCAATGGCCATGATGCCATTGTCGCGGACGGAGGGCCGGACGGCGACCGCGACGGGCTCAGGCATGGCGCTTCCGCCACTCCTCGATCGGCACGGCGAACTTCTTCTCGACTTCCTCGCGGAAGTTCGGTCCCGTGTTGTAGGCGCAGAACGGGATCACCTTGCCGTCGGGCGTCGCGTAGTGGATCACGCAGCGCTTGACCCGCTCGATGTCGTAGTTGTAGTTGTCCTGGAAGTGCATGCCGCCGACGTACATCGTCGACCAGCTGAACGCCGCCACGCCCGACTTGTCGCCCTTCGTGAACATGGCGTTCAGGATCTTCAGGAACTTCGTCAGCCCCATGCCTTCCGGCGCTTCGTCCTCCTTGAAGTGCTTCCGGAGCAGGTTGAGCGCCTTGATCTTGCTCGTGAACTTGATCTTCTTGTCCTTCGTCTCCTGCGCGAGGGCCCACATGTCCTCCATCAGGCCCTCGACGTCGACGAACCGGGTGATCGGGACGGGGTCCTTGCCCGGCTCGAGGAACAGGTACGACGCAAGGCCGCACGCGGGGTGACTCGTGAACGCGGGCTTCGCGGTTCCCGTGAGGGTGGACACGAGCTCGGAGATCGGCGCGACGAACGGCACGGGGTACCAGTCGTCCCGGCTGAGGTACCCGGTCTGCTGCTCCAAGTCGTACGCGAGGTCCGCGAGCGTGTACCGCAGCTTCCGGCGGTCCTCGTCCGGGATCCGACCCGTGAGGGACACCGGCTGGTAGTTGACGCCCTTCACGACATCGCTGTTCTTGATCGCGAAGTTCAGGATCTCCCCGGCTTGGTCGTCGTTGAACGAGTTGACCATCGTCGGCACGAGGACGATGCTCGGGCGCTTCCCCGGCGGGATCTGCCGGACCTTCTCGATGACCTTCAGCTTCACGTCGAGGAGCGGCCGGCCGCGGGCCTTGATGTAGTTCTCTTCCTTGAGCCCGTCGAACTGCAGGTAGATCGTGTGCAGCCCGGCCTCGACCGCCTTCTCGAGGAACCCTTCCTCCGTCGCGAACTTGATCCCGTTCGTCGCGACCTGGATCTGGGCGAAGCCCATCTCCTTCGCGGCCCGGACGACCTCGTGGAACTCGGGGTAAATCGTCGGCTCCCCGCCCGCGAACTGGATCGCGCTCACGGGGATCGGCCGCTGTGCCCGCAGGACCGCGAATTCGTACACGATCTGCTCGTACGTCGGCTCGAACACGTACCCGGCCGCGTTCGCGTTCGCGAAGCAGATCGGGCACTTCAGGTTGCACCGGTTCGTGAGGTCGATGTTGCACAACGCGGTGTTCGAGTAGTGCAAGTTGCACAGCCCGCACTCGTACGGGCACACCTTCGCGTCCGGGATTTGCGGGTTCGCGATGCCGACGCCGTCAAAGGCCCAGTTCTCCGCCTTTAGGTACAGCTCCGCGTCGGACCAGCACACTTCCTGGAATTCCCCGTGCTCCTTGCACGTCTTCTTCATCATGAGCGCGCCGTTGTCGATGTACAGGGTCGCGGGGACGATCTTGAGGCACTCCGGGCACAAGGAGCCCGTCCGGCGGGGGAGCCCCTTCTGGAGCTTCGACGGCATCGTGACGATCGCGTGGTCCTGCCGGGACTCCTTGTACATTTGGCGAACCATGCCGGCTGAGTAGTCGGTACCGCAGAGAGACATGTTGTCCTCGCCGGGCGATTCGATGGGCCCGTTATAAGGATTATGTAGCAACCGCTACTACAGGTTGCTGACCGCGCGACAAGCCGGCCCGTCACATCCTTGCGAGGGGGACCAGCGCGGCGGTGACGGCCTCCGCGGACCCGTACCGACCGGGCGGAAGCCTGTCGAGGAGCGCGGTCGCGTGGACCCGGTCGTCGTCCGTCAGGTCGATGACCCTCCACCCGTGCTCGCCGGCGAGTTCCTCGCGCGTGGCGGGGAAGCGTGCGTCTTCGCGTAGGACGTCCTCCAAGGACCGCAGCCCGGTGCTGCGGGTCGCCCGCGGGAACTTGCCCGTCCCCACGTAGGTCAGGAACCGGCCCGCGTCTTTGTACATGCGAACACCGTGGAACGTGTAGACGACGCGCCTCCCGCCGGACCCCTCCGCCCGATCCTGCGCCGCCAAGAGCTCCTTGTCCGTGAATTCCCAGCGATTCCCCTCTCCCAGACCGAACAGCCGTCCGTACGCGAGGGGTGCCTCCGTTCGCGGCGGTTGGCGGGAGAAGTCCACGATGTCGACGACGCCCAGATCCTCCATCGCCACCGCCAAGGATCGGGGGAGGGTGCGGCCCGCATACGCGCGCGCCTCCAGCCCGACGGGACACGGGAGGGTTGTGGCGGTCAGCAAGTCTCGCAGCCCCTCCGATTCCACGCGTCCGATGGAAAGGCCGGCGGGGGTCTCGAGCACGATTGCGACCGCCCGCAGTCGTTCCGCAAGTCTGGCGGTGTGGGCGAGGGAGGTGCGGGCGTTCGGGGTCGCCCGGAGCCGGCCGACGTGCGTGATCCCGCGGTGCGCGCGGAGGGCGAACCGGAACGAGGGCGGGACGCGTCGCCGCCACGCGGCCAGGGTCCGGGGATCCGGATGCTCGTAGAACGTGGAGTTGACCTCTACGAACGAGAACGCGCGCGCGTACGCGCGAAGGAGGTCCTCGCCCGGGACGTGGAAGTACGCCCAGCCGCCGGTCCCGATGAGCCGGTCCACGGGTCCCCATCCCGGCCCGGGTATGAAGCCTCCCCGTCGGGGGCCGCGAAACTTCCGCACGGCCGCATCGATTAAACGGGGGGACCTGCATCCGCCCCGCCATGCCTGACCTTGCCTCGCTCGCCTCGTCCCTTGCCCTCCAGGTCGACACGATCGCGTTCGGGTTGGGGGGCCTGCTCTGCGCCTTTATCATCGCCTGGTTCGTGATCTGGATTCTCGTTGCGATCTGGGTCTACAAGGACGCGGAGAGCCGCGGGATGGGCGGCGTGTTGTGGCTC
Source organism: Methanobacteriota archaeon (assembly GCA_016207545.1). Taxonomy (GTDB): domain Archaea; phylum Thermoplasmatota; class Thermoplasmata; order RBG-16-68-12; family EA-27; genus EA-27. Next base: position 12,116 of record JACQPO010000158.1, read on the forward strand.
ATCGTCGTGCTCGTCGCGGGCATCATCGGGCTCATCATCTACCTCGTGGTCCGTGGCAGCCATCCCGTTCGCCCTCCGGGATATCCCGCGGGGTATCCGTACCCGCCGCCGTATCCAGGATATGGACCCGCATATCCGCCGCCAGCGGCGCCCCCGGCCCAGCCAGCCGCGGCGCCCGGCAGCACGACGTGCCGGAACTGCGGGAACCCGGTTGCCGCGGGATCCAAGTTCTGTGCGCGATGCGGCGCAGCGCAATAGGGGCCAAAGGCTTACCTAACGCGGCCGCCATCCTCGCGCGGTGCCCACGTACCGGTTCGGCTGCTCGGGCTGGGACTACCAGGAGTGGGTCGGGCCCTTCTACAAGTCTCCCTCGGAGTCCAAGCTTGCGGCGTACTCCCGCGTGTTCGACGTCGCGGAGATCAACAGCACGTTCTACCGCCCGCCGACGCCCGGCATGGTCCTCGGGTGGGCCCGGTACACGCACAGCGCGTTCCGCTTCGCCGCGAAAGTCCCGCAGACCGTGACCCACGACCGGCTCCTCGACCCGAACCAGGGGGCGGTGAAGGAACTCCTGGACTTCTGCGATCTCATGCGCCCGTTGCTCGACGTGGGGAAGCTGGGCCCCCTGCTCCTTCAACTTCCCCCGCGCCTGCGGTTCGAGCCGACGAAGCTCCGCCCGTTCCTCGAGGCACTGCCGCCGGAGTTCACGTGGGCCCTCGAGCCCCGGAACAAGACGTGGATGCGGGAGGAGGCGTTCGACCTCCTGCGGGAACGGAACGTCGCGTACTGCATCGTGGACGAGCCGCTGCTGCCGCCGGAACTCCGCGTGACTGCGGACGTGGCGTACGTCCGGTGGCACGGGCACGGGAAGGACCCGTGGTACGACTATCGGTATTCCGAGGACGAGCTGAAGGCGTGGGTGCCGAAGGTGCAAGAGGTCGCGTCACGCGCGTCCGAGGTGTACGGGTTCTTCAACAACCACTACCACGGGTATGCGCCGGAGAACTGCTTGCAGGTCCTCGACATGCTCGGCGTGGAGCTTACCCCGGCGCAGCGGGGGGCGGCCCGGCGGATCGCGGAATATCGGAGGGGTTTGGTCCGCACCGCCACGGGTCCCGTGCGCCGCCTGACGTTGGAAGACTTCGCGGGGGAGGCGCCCCCCGCGGGCGGCGAGGTCGAGGTGGCCCTCGCGAAGTTCCTCGACCCCGGACGGCTCGACCGCGCGCGCAGAGTCCTCGGGGAGGTCGAGTTGCTGCGGGAGGAAGGGAGCACGATCGAGGCCCGTGTGAAGGAGTACGTCGTCGCGATCGACGCCTCGGAGAAACGGATTGTCCACGACTGCGAGGACTGGGTCACCCAGCTTCGAGACCGGCGGTTCTGCAAACACCTCGGCGCGGTCGTCTTGTCACTGACCGCCCCACGGGCGAAGGCCCTCCTCCGCGACCTCGAGGCGGAGAAGGACGCGTGGACGTTCGCAGTCCCGGAGCCGTAGCGACACCCTTTTGGCGGCGGTCCGCGCTCGCCCGTCCGTGGGCGTCAACCTCACGCCGATCGCGGTCAAGGAAACGATTTCGCTCGACCGGCTTGCGGGCCGCACGCTGGCGGTCGACGCATCCGTCGAGCTGTACCAGTTCCTGAGCATCCTTCGGCTCCCAGACGGCTCGCCCCTCACGGACGGTCACGGCCGCGTGACCTCGCACTTGAACGGCCTCCTCTTCCGGACGACCCGCCTGATCGGTGCGCACGGCGTCCGCCTCCTGTTCGTGTTCGACGGGAAGCCGCCCGCGCTCAAGTGGGCGGAGATCGAGCGGCGCCGGGAAGCGAAGGCGAGGGCGGAGCGGGAGTACGAGGAGGCGGTCGCCCGCGGGGACCGCGCGGCGGCGTGGTCGAAGGTCGTGATGACCGCGCGCCTCACGTCCGAGATGAAGGAGGACGCGCAGCGTCTCCTCGGGCTCCTCGGCATCCCGTGGGTCCGGGCGCCCGCGGAGGCGGAGGCCCAGGCGGCGTGGTTCGCCCTCCAGGGTCGCGCGTGGGCGGTGAGCAGCAAGGACTACGACTCCCTCCTGTTCGGCGCACCTCGCCTCGCGCGGTTCGTCGGCATCCGCGGACGGGAGTTCCTGCCGAGCAAAGGCACGTCGCGGATCGTGCCGCCGGAAGTGATCGACCTGGCAGCGATGCTGCAGGCGCTTGGCCTCGACCGCCGCCAGCTGATCGAAGCCGCGATCCTCGTCGGGACGGACTTCTTCGAGGGCGTCAGAGGCATCGGCCCGAAGACGGCGGTCAAGCTGCTGCGCGAACACGGGACGCTGGAAAACCTGCCCGCAAAGATCCGCGAGACGTTGCCGCCAAACGTCGACGAGATTCGCGCGTACTTCCTCGACCCGGAAATCAAGGCGGACGCGGAGATCCGCCGTGGGAATTTCGACCCGGAGGCCGTCGTATCGTTCCTGTGCGGCGAACGAGGTTTCTCCGAGGATCGCGTGCGTCCCGCGCTGGAACGGATACGCGATACGGGGCCGGCGCCCACGACGCTCGACGACTTCGCCGCGTGACGGCAAACGTTAAGCCCAGGCATAGGGATGAGCGACGCGATGGTCACGGAGACGATCGACATCGCTCGGTTTCGCGCGGACCACCCGGAGTTCTGCGACCCCGCCAAAGTCCGCGTGCCGGGGATCGGAACGCCACCACCGACAGATGGGGCGATCCCCTTCGACGGCGACCTGAAACTTCCGTGGTCCGTGTCAAAGGACGCGAACACGCTGCCGAACCTGCTCAAGCAGGGGCCCGAGGCGATCGGCTTCTACCTTTCGTTCCGCCTCTCCGACGGGTGGGGCCTGTACCTGCGGCGGCCCGCGGTCCTCACGCTGAAGGAGGAGTTCCATCGCATCCTCATGCGCGACTTGAAGGGCTACATGAACCGCTCGGAGGGGTACCCGGGGCCGCCAATCAACGAACTCGTGGACCAGATGGAGTTCAGCCTCGCGCTCGACTTCCTCGTCTCCCACCTCCGGTTCCACTACGTCGTGGACTTGGCGGCGGCGCAGCTCGAACTCGCGGAAGGGCAAGCCAAATACATCCCGTATCAGGATCTGTATTGGGCGGAGTTCCGGAGCCCGCCGAAGGACCCCCGCGCGATTGGCAACCTCGAGGAGTGCGTCGCGAACTTCGAGGGGTACCGGAACTACATGAACCCGAACTACACGGACGCGATCGCGAAGATTGTGGAGGGCGCGGTCGAGGAACGGAACGCGCAGGAATGGAAGGCGTTCTTCATTGGCGGGAAGTGGGCGGTGGAGATCGCGAACATGTTGTCCCGCCAACCCCCGGGGTACCGCGACGTGACGAAGCTGTGCATGCGGCGGACGAGCGTCGGGTCCACGAACTACGTGCGGGTCATGTACCTACCGAACCCGGAGGCGCGGGACCAGCGGACGAAGGAGCTGTCCGAGAAAATCGCAGGCCATCCCGTCGAGAAAAGCGTGTTGCCCGAGAACGTGCCCGAGTTCCCGATCTATTTCCTCTGACGGCGACGATTGGGTGGCGAGCGCGTGCTCTGGGACTAGGAATGGAAACGCCGATAGACACTGGCTGTCGGGACACTGTCAACCGTCCTCTTGTGGATCCTCGCGGTCTGGATCTTGGCCGATGCGTGGAGATTCGGGACTCTGTGGGATGCGGACACCTGGTTCACGCTGCTCACAATCGGGTTCCTTGATATCCCGTTCGCACTCATGGCCCGCGTCGCGTGGCGTCGAAGAACGGTCTGAGCCGAGCTACGGCGAGCCCATGAACGCGACGAACTCTTCCTTCGTCCGCCGATGGAGCGTGTAGTTCGTCCGCTTCTGGTTCCCGAGCGTGTCGAACGGCTTCGGCCCGTAGTTGTGGCCGGGGAACACGACGAGCTCGTCCGGCAGGTGGATGAGCTTCGTGAAGAACGACTCCCACAGCTCCGCGGCGCTCCCGCCGGGGAGGTCGACGCGGCCGCATTCCCCGATGAACAGGGTGTCCCCCGTCCAGATCCGGTTGCGCGCGATGTAGCATGTCGAATCCGGCGAGTGGCCCGGCGTGTGCAACGCTTTGATCTTCACCTCCCCGAGCCGGATGAAATCCCCGTCCTCGAGGGCCACGTCCTTCCGCACGTTCGACAGGCGGTGTGCGAACACCTTCGCGGCGGTCTCGTCCGCGAGGCGCTCCACGTCAAAGATGTGGTCCGGATGGTGGTGCGTGACGAGAATCGCCTCGATCTCGAGCCCATGTTGTTCCGCGAACCGTTGCACCGGGCGCGCGTCGAAGCTCGGGTCGACCACGCTGGCCTTCTTTGTGGCGGGATCCCCGAGCAGGTAACAGAAGTTCCCGATCGGACCCACTTCACGTTGCTCGTGAATGAGATCCTTGGGTTCCACGGATGCGGGCACGGCGCGCCGGGACTTCAATCTTGGCGAGCCGCTATGCGACGGGAACACCCTTATGTGGGATCGCCCGGTCCCCCGCCGCGTGCGAAGTCGCGACGCAGTCGCGGTCCACGGGGGCATGGCCCTGGTGGTCGTATTCTGGGGCCTCGCATTTGTCGCCATCAAAGTGGCCCTCGGCCACATGACGTGGATTACCCTCACGCTCCTCCGGTTCGCCGTCGCCGCCATGCCGTTCGCCGTCTACCTCGCGTGGGCCCGGCCGAGTCCTCGCCTCGAAAAGAAGGATGTGCCCATCCTGGTCCTCCTTGGATTCCTCGGGTTCACCGGCTACCATCTGTTCCTGAACTTGGGCGAGACGGACCCGCGAACGACGGCGGGAACGAGTGCGCTTGTGATCGCGTCCGTCCCCGCGTTCATCGCGATTTTGGCGGTGGTCTTGCTGAAGGAAAGGGTGACGTGGCTTCGCGGGACCGGGATCGGCCTCGCATTCGCCGGCCTTGCGGTGATGTTGCTCTTGGCCGCGCCGGGAAGCGAGTTCCGCGTCTCCCTCACGGTCGGCGCCGCGTGGATCTTGCCGTCCTCTGTGTTCGCCGCGCTCTTCGCGGTTCTGGGGAAGCCGTACCTGCGGAAGTACGGTCCCTTCCAGCTCATGGCGTACACGCTTTTGTTCGGCCTCCTCCTCACGCTCCCACTTGTCGCCTACGACGGCGCCGCCACGTGGCGCGACCTCACGAGCCTCGACTTGGACGCCCTAGTCCCCGTCCTCTTCCTCGGCCTCTTTCCGACGTTCATCGCCTACGGGCTGTACTTCCGCGCGCTCCAGAAGATGGACGCCTCCGCCGTCGGCTCGTACGTCTATCTGAGTACGCTCGTGGCGGTCGTCGCGGGCATCTACCTGTTGGCAGAGCCGCTCACCGTGCCCGCCATCCTCGGAGGCCTCATGGTCGTGGGTGGCGTGTACCTCGCGCAGCGCGCGCAGTGAAACCCTTTTACGGCTCTGTGGCCTTTGCGCGGCGGGTTGGC
>JACQPO010000159.1 GCA_016207545.1 Methanobacteriota archaeon
GGACGGACAGCTGGGCGGGCTTGAACCGCTTCTTCACCTGCTCGATGTACCACTTGATTCCCGACGGGGTCATGATGCCGACCGTGTCGGACAGTACGGCGCGCTGGGCGCCCGCGTCGATGCACGCGTTGTACAGCGTCGTCACGTAGTCCAGGTCCGCGCGGAACGTGTCCTCCGTCACGAACGTGACCTTGAGCCCGTGTGCCTTCGCGTACTCGACTTCGCGGACCGCGGCCTCGAGCACCTGCTCTCGCGTCATGTTCAGCTTGTACTTCAAGTGGAGGTCCGAGCAGGCGATGAAAACGGAGATTTCGTCGACGTCGCACTCGACGCACGCCTCGACGTCCCGCCGCACGGCCCGGGCCGCCGCCATGATCGATGCGTCCAGCCCCGCGTTCGCAATCATCTTCACGCCGCGGAACTCCTCCTTGCTCACAACGGGGATGCCGACGTCCATCGTGTGGACGCCCATCTCGGAAAGGGTCGTCGCGATCTCGAGCTTCTCCTCCGGGGAGAAGTATACGCCCGGGGTCTGCTCGCCGTCCCGCATCGTCTCGTCCCAGAAGTAGATCCTGTGCGGCAGGTTTCGAGACAATCCCTGCTCGACGATGTAGTTGTGGACAAGCGGCTCGTCCGGCGTCGTCAGCCCCCCATCAAATCCGCGGCCGCTCATCGCGATCGGGACTTAAAACGGTGTCGTGGCACGTCGTCGCTCGCACCCGCACACGCGAACGTGGCACGGCGGGGTCGGGTTTATGCTCCACCGCGAGGATGCGCGTCACCGTGGCGGAAAAGCCCTGGGTGTCCAGCCTCTCCTTCGAGGCCGCCTTCCCGGTCCGCGGGAAGGTGTTGCAGGCGGTCCTGTGCGATTGCGAGGAGGAGGGCGACCTGCGCGTGCGCGTCGCGCGCGACCCTGCGCATGGGTGGGACTACGATCCGAAGAACCGCGACTCGTTCCTCGACGTCCACGCGTTCGATCCGAAAGGGTTCTACCTGCGCGTGCGCCCCGGGGACTGGGTCGAGGCCGACGTCGTCTGCTTCGGCTACCTGCGCAAGGTATGGGCGAACCGGATCGAGATGCAGGGGAACCTGCTCATGGACGGCACGCGCCTGATCGGCCGCGCGGCGGAGGTCGACGACCGCCACCTGTCCGTCGACTTCGGCGTGTTCAAGGCGAACCTCGGGTTCGAGAACCCCGAGCAGATGAAAAAGGTCCTGAAAGGGGAGCGGGTGAAGGACGGCACGTTCGTGGAGACGGACGTGGACGTCGACATCGAGGTCCACCGACACGGGGCGAAGGAGGACGTGCTCGGCGGCCTTCGGCGACGCTTCCCCGCGGGCAAGGGCCGGCGCTAGGCGTTCCACTTCGGCGGCCGTTTCTCCAAGTACGCCTTCAGGCCGTCCCAGATCTCGTCCGCCTCGAGGACTTGCGCGAGGTACCGCGCCTCCGCGACGAGGGAGTTCGGGTAATGCTTCTCCAGGCCCTCCGTGAGGGCCTTCTTCGCGGCCCGCACCGCCGCGGGAGAATTGGCGGCGATGTCCTTCGCCATCGCAAGCGCACGCGACCGCACTTGGTCGGGGGGGACGACCGCGCTCACGAGGCCGAAGTCGAGCGCCTCTTTGGCGGTGATGCGACGGGCCGTGAACATGAGCTCCTTCGCCCGGGCGAGCCCCACGAGCCGCGCAAGGCGTACGGAGCCCGCGTAGGCGAGGGTGAGGCCGAGGGAGACCTCGGGGTGCCCGAACACGGAGGCCTCGCTCGCGATCCGCAGGTCGCACGAGGTCGCGATCCCCATGCCGGCGCCCAGGCACGCACCGTTGATCACCGCGATCGTCGGTTTCGCGAGATGCTCGAGGTCCCACAGGAGACGTTGCCCCGAGCGGACCGCGTTCAACAGCGCCGCGGAGTCCATCGCCGCGAACTCCTCGATGTCCCCACCCGCGCAGAACGTCCGGTCCCCCGCGCCCGTGAGCACGACCGCGCGCACGGCCTCGTCCGGCTCCACCTCCCGCAGCGCCTTCGCGAGCCGTCCGGCCTGGGCGAGGGACAGCGCGTTCACGGGGGGGCGGTTCAGCGTGAGGATGGCGACATGCCCTTCCCGGGCGACGTCGACGGACCCCGTGTCCGGCATCGCCGTGCGGATGGCCCGGCCCGCATATAACGGTGCCCTCGGCCACACGACTTATGTAGGCCAGCGCCCATCGGCGCGCGGGGGTCGAGATGGAAAGACCGTGGCACAAGCATTGGCCGACGGGGGTTCCGAAATCGATTGACTACCCGCGGGTTCCGCTCCACCAGCTGTTGCGGGACACCGCGAAGGCGCACGGGGATCTCACCGCCACAATGTTCTACGGGGCGACGCTGACGTACCGTCAGGTCGACGACTACGCGGACCGGCTCGCGGCCGCCTTGCGGAAGATGGGCGTGAAGAAGGGCGACCGAGTCGGAGTCCTCCTGCCGAACAGCCCGATGTTCATCATCGCGTTCTTCGGCATCTTGCGCACGGGCGGCATCGTCGTCCAGACGAACCCGCTGTACACGCCGCGGGAGCTCGAGCAGCTGTACGCGGACTCCGGCGCGACCGCCGTCGTGTGCCTCGACTTGTTCCTCCCGAACCTGCTGAAGGCGAAGCCGAATACGAACATCCAGCACGTCATCGTCGTCGACGTGAAGCACTGGCTGCCGGGCTTGCTGGGCAAGTTGTACCCAATCAAGAAGAAGAAGGACCTGAAGAAGGCGGGCCACTGGCCCCTCGTGATTCCCAAGCAACCGTGGGTCCACGACTTCCAGGCGCTCCTGCAGACGCCGCCGGAGCCGGGGACGGAGCCCCCGGTCGATTCGGTGAACGACGTCGCGGTGCTCGCGTACACGGGCGGCACGACGGGCACGCCGAAGGGCGCGATGCTCACGCACTTCAACCTTGTCGCGAACGTCTATCAGGGCGCCGCGTGGATTCCGCACGCGAAGGCGGGGCAGGAGCGGATGTTGGCGGCGATCCCGATGTTCCATGCCTTCGGCCTCACGGTCGCGATGCTCGTCCCCGTGAAGATTGGGGCGACGATCATCTGCCACCCGAACCCGCGCGAGGTCGACAAGGTCCTGAAGCTCGTGACGAAGACGAAGCCCACGCTGTTCCCTGGCGTGCCGACGATGTACATCGCGATGCTGAACCATCCGAAGCTCGGCAGGTCGAACCTGCGCGGGATCAAGGCGTGCCTGTCCGGGGCCGCGCCCCTCCCGCTCGAGGTCCGCCGGAAGTTCGAGCAGCTCACGGGCGGGAAGCTCGTCGAGGGGTACGGGCTCACGGAGACGTCCCCGATTACCCACGCGAACCCGCTCACGGAGGACGGCCTCGTGAAGGAGTGCATCGGGATCCCGGTGCCGGACACGGAGGCGAGAATCGTGGACCCGGAGACGGGCGCCAAGGAGATGCCCGTCGGCGAAGCGGGCGAGATCATCCTGCGTGGCCCGCAGGTCATGAAGGGCTACTGGAACAAGCCGGAGGAGACCGCGAACGTCCTGCGGAACGGGTGGTTGTATACGGGGGACATCGCCAAGATGGACGAGGACGGGTACTTCTACATCGTGGAGCGGAAGAAGGACATGATCATCGCGTCCGGGTACAACGTGTACCCGCGGGAAGTCGAGGAAGTCCTGTTCCAACACGCTGCGGTGCAGGAGGCCGCCGTAATCGGCGTGCCGGACCCGTACCGCGGGGAGACCGTCAAGGCGTTCGTCGTCCTCAAGGCCGGGGCCACTGCGACGGACCTGGAGATCATCGCGTTCTGCAAGGAGCGGCTCGCGGCGTTCAAGGTGCCGAAGGCGATCGAGTTCCGCACGGAGTTGCCGAAGTCCCTCGTCGGGAAGGTGTTGCGGCGCGCGCTCCGCGAGGAGGAACTCGCGAAGAAGGCCGCGTGAGCCTATTCGCACATGTCAAGGGTATCGCCGTTTCAGGCCAACGACGGCGAACTCGTGCACCACGTGAAGCCTCGTCTGTCCTGAACAAACGTTTAACTAGCGCTGTGAACGTCGCTGTCGTGCGCATGGCCAAGATTGAGAGGCCGAGCATCGAGTCCCTCATCATGGACTTCGCGATGTCGCTCACCCGCCGCGCGACGTGCAAGCGTGCGCAGTTCTCCTGCGTCATCACCTCCGAGGACATGACGCAAATCTACGGCTTCGGGTATAACGGGACCGCAAAGGGCTTCCCGCACGACGACTGCAAGTTCGACCAACCGGGGAACTGTCAGTGCGTTCACGCGGAGCAAAACGCCCTCATCAAAGTGCGCGTGAACGATCCGCGAAAGGTCGTGTTCGTCACGGGACAACCGTGCGTCACCTGCGCGAAGCTCATCATCAACAGCGGCGCCTCGAAGGTGTACTACCGTTCCGCATACCGCTCGGACGAGGGCCTCGAGGTTATCCGGAAGGCGGGCATCGAGGTCGAGCGCGTCTAGCGGAAAAACCATCGCACTCGTATTGTTCGTTCCCAACACGTAAATAGGCCGACCCGCCATCGTCGGCCCGTGGAGCTCGGCGACCTCGAGGTGGAGATCCTGCACATCCTCAGTACCCGGGGGGAGGCGCGACCCCGAGAGGTCCATTCGGAACTCCGGAAAACACACCCCGTCGCCTACACGACGGTCACGAATACGTTGTACCGCCTCGTCGAGAAGGGGCTCGTCACGGTTCGGCGGGTCGGGCCCAAGCGCGCGTACTATGCATCGTCCGGGGACGCCCGCGCAC
>JACQPO010000152.1 GCA_016207545.1 Methanobacteriota archaeon
ACCATGGAGTAGTAGCGGAGCATGTCGATCGCTTCGTCCACATCCGCCATCGCCTCGTAACGGTTCTTCCCGTTCTCGAACGACATCAGCGCGGCGAGTTCGTATTTCCAATCGGACATGAGGTCCGCGGCGCGGAGTATGATTCGCACGCGGCCCATGTAGTCCATCCGGGACCACTCGAGGAACGCAGCCGTGGCGGCGGCAATCGCGCGGCGGGCGTGGCCCTTCGTGCCCGCTTGGAATCGGCCGAGGAGGATTCGAAGGTCGCCGGGGGCGCGGTCCTCGAACGTCGCGCGGGCCGTGACCTCTTCGTCGCCGATGTAGATCGGGTGCGTGTCCCCGAAGTGCTCGCGCACCTTGTACACGGCGGATTCGTACCGGCTGTGGAACTCCTCCTGCTTGCCGGTCTCGACTGCCGAAAGCCATGTACGCTCGTTCGCAAACTCCACGGAAATCGCCGTGCGAAGGATGCGGAGGGACGGGGATAAGGGTTTCGTCCTAAAGGAATGGTTCCGGGCCGCGGGCCTCTACGGGCAAGTACGCAGCGCGAGTCCGAAGACGATGAACGCCGTGGCGATCGCGAGCGATCCGATGGCCAGAGCAAGGGAGGTTCGCGACTTCCGATTGCCCAACGTGTACACCGCCAACAGGGACAGGAACAGCCCCGCAAATGCGAGCGACGATGCCGCGGACGCAACGCCAACGGTCGCGCTTAAATCGAGGAACGTCGCCACGGGCCGGCAGAACGGAACGATTATGTAGACGACGGGTAGGGCAACCGCCGAGAACACCAGCGAAAGCGCGGAAACGGGCATCGCGAGCCGCTCGCCCTTCACGCGCGCGACTCGCACTTCTCGCAAATATCTTTTGTTGTACAGGGTTTGAACAAATTCCCGTGCGAGTTACTGAATGTACGCATCCGGCGACCCGCGGTAGTCCGCGTACATGCCCGCCGCGGACAGCTGCCCGATCAGCTCCCGCGCGATTTCCTTCGTGTACGGCGCCCGCACCTCGTCTGACCCGAGCCACGCGAGCACGGACCGGAGGACCTCCTCCCGCTCTTCCTTCGTCAGCGCCCCCATCTTCGCCAGCGCTTCCTCGGCACGCGCCATCGCCCGGACGAAGTCCTTGCACACGTCCACGAGTGTCTGCGCCTCGTCCCGCACGGGACCACCGCTCCATATATGAGGCCCAACGTATTTATGCTGGCCGCCCTTCGAACTCCCGGGTGAGCGCACGGAGCCGGTGACGGTCGCGAAGGTCTCCGACATCCCGCCCGGGGATGCAAAGGTCGTCGTTGTCGCTGGTCGCCCCGTGGCGGTGTTCAACGTCAACGGCACGTTTTTCGCGACGGACAACACGTGCCTCCATCGCGGCGGCCCCGTCGGGGAGGGCTTCCTCGACGGCGCGATGGTGACGTGCCCCTGGCACGGATGGCAGTACGACGTGCGTTCGGGGCAGAACCTCGTCAACCCCGCGGCGAAGCTGCGCACGTATCAAGTAGTCGTAGAGGGCGATACGGTGGGGGTCGTCCCGTAATCACGCGCTCGAGACCCGGCGAACGTAGTCCTCCACCTCGTCCATGTACCGCCGTAAGGTGGTCGGCGCGACCGCCTCTCCGCCGTAGAAGATGTCCCCGTGTAGGCGCTCGGCGAAATACGTGTACTTCTCGGCCAAATCGTGTCGTCCGATGCCCTCGAGGAAATTTCTCCGGTCCCGGTGAGCATCGCGACCGGGAAGCGGGATGCGACCGTGGACCTGCATCGCGAAATCGGTCGCCTGAATCACCGCGCTCCACGCCTTCTCTGCTGCTTGGCGGACCTTCAGCTAATTCCCCGTCGCGAGGCCCTCCTCCAGTTCCTCTCGCGCCTTCTGGAGGAACAGGGTGGCGGCGCCTCGTAGCGTCTGCACGTGCTCAAGATGTTCCGCGGTGCCGATAAAGCCATCGAGCGCAGGGGACAGGTTCGTTGCGATACCCTTTAGTCCCGCCACTCGCCTCCCGCGCGCGTGGTCGATGCGGTCCTCCTCCTCTTCGAAGCACTTGCGGCGGTATCGTTTGCCGTCGGTGTTGGTTCCGTCTTGGGCGGGATTCGATTCCGGATTCGGGCGTGGCGGATACGCCGGAAGCCATGGCCTCCGTACTCGCCGCCGGCGGCCGTCATCGTCGCGTGCAAGGGCGTGGACCCGGGCCTCGATCGCAATCTGGCGTTGTTGCTTGACCAGGACTACTCGGAGTACCGCGTGATTTTCGCGCTAGACAGCCTGGAGGATCCCGCGCACGCGGTCATCCGCGAAGCCGCGGCGAAATCGAAGGTGCCTGTGACTTTCGCTGTGGCGGAGCCGAGGCCGAACTGTACGGGGAAGGCCGCGGCCCTGATCCGCGCGGGGAAGGAACTCTCCACCGAGGACCAGGTCGTCGCGTTCATGGATTCCGATGCGCGTCCACCGCGGCATTGGCTCCGCAGCCTCGTCGCTCCACTGCAGGATTCCTCCATCGGCGCGACTACCGCATATCGATGGTACACGCACGAAGCGTCGCTTGCGTCCGCGATCCGCTCCGCGTGGAACGCCGCGGGGACGAACATCATGTTCGAGCCGCGGTGGAACTTCGCGTGGGGCGGCTCCTCCGCACTCCGACGGGAGACGTTCGATCGCACGTACATCGCCGCGAAGTGGGGGAGCGCGCTCAGCGACGACATGATCGTCACGCAGGCCGTGAAGGGCGTGGGACTACGCGTGGAATATGTGCCGCATGCGACCGTGCTCACGGAGGAGCCTTCGGACTGGCCCTCCGTGCTCGAGTGGACGACCCGCCAGACCGTCATGATGCGGGCGTACGACCGGCGCGTGACCCGCTATGCCGCGCTCGCGTACGCGACCGTGGCGGGGTCCGTGGACCTCGGGATCGCCCTCGCGGTCGTGGCGGCGATTGCGGATTCGGCGTACTGGATTCCCGCCCTGCTCTTCCTTTCGCACGTTCCGTCAATCGCCGCCAAAGCGGCGATTCGCCTACAGACGTTCCGCACGTTGCTCGGCCAAACGCTCGGTCCGCTCGGTTGGTTCGTCCTCGGGAGCCTCATTGTCCCGTGGGTCGCCCTGTTCAACCTGAGCGTCGCGCGGAAGCTGCGGGTAATCTCGTGGCGCGGGACGCTGTACGAGCTCCGCGGCCCGCCGCCGATTCGCGTCGTCCGTCGGTGACTAGCCCGCCGTCGCTCGAAGGAACTCTTCGTGCTTCGCGAGTTCGCCTAGCACATAGTTCCGACGCCGACTCCGCGCGAGGGTGAATTGCATGGAGGTCGCCGGCGGAATCGCCGCGAGGAGGAGCACGGTCGCGACGAGGAGCGGGTCCGGCGTCATGCCTAGCGCGTTGAGGACGACGAACACGGATGCAACGATTGTTGGCGGGAGGAAGAACGCGTACACGATTACGTCGAGCCCCATCAGCGGGCGGCGCGCCTCTTCGTGCATCGCCTTCACCTCGTCGTCCGAATAGGACCGGACATGGGACACGAGCGGCCGCCCGAGCTCGCGGAACGCCTGGCGCACGGCCTCCATCGCGTACGTGAATCCAGGCGACTCGGATCGGAACCGTCGGATGGAACCGGGTGTGAACTTCACCGTGAGCCGCCGGCCGTCCACGGTTTCGATGCCCAGGCCCGTGTGCACGAGCGTCCCCGCGGAGGAGGCGAACGGGGACATCGCCGCACCGGAAATCTCGTAGGCGGCCGGGTACACGTTCCGCACGCGGCCCCACGGGATGTAGGCGGGCGTGCGCAAGAACCGCCGCCAAAGAGGGAGGGACACCTCGATACCCTTCGCAAGAATCCGCGTTGCGCTCGGCCGCCACAAGATCGCCCAAAAGACGAGGACGGCGAACGGGAGGAAGCACACGCCGCCAAGCGGAAACAACTCCGCGGGCAACGCGAACGGGGCCGCGACGGTCACGATCGCGACGAGCAGGAGGAGCGCGACGGTCATCGGGCTCATCGGGAGCGGCGTGTACGCAAAGAGGAGGGGGCCCCGCTCGTCCACGCACGCGGGTACCGCTAAGCGTCCCATTAAAGGAGGGGAGGATGGGTTGAAATACGAAGAGCCGGATGCCGGGGCATGGCCACTCCGCAAGCCCCCGCTGGAGCCCCGCAGCCCCCCTACTACGCCTACACGCCGACGCACGCAGGTCCGCCGATGATGATCAACAAGCGGCTTGTCTTCCTCATCTTGGCGTTTGGCATTCTCCTGATCTGGCTTGCCTTGCTCGGCCTGCGCGCGTTCGCTGTCGCAGATCCGGGACTTAAGGACGCGCTCCGGGCGGTGTACTACACGGGCAGCTCGATCGGGATTGTCGGCTCCCTCCTCGGGGCGTTGGGCAGCCCGCGCACGGACGGTTGGCAGAACCTCGGCCTGCTCATCCTCGCCGCCGTCTTCGTGACGGTGACCGTGTCGGGAATCTGAGGCCGGCCCGTCCGAAAGCTGAATCCTTATAGCGGTCGCTCTCCCTGGGCCTCCCGTGCTGTGCCTGGGGATTGAGGGGACCGCCCACACGGTCGGGGTCGGCATCGTCGACGAGGCGTGCCGCGTCCTAGCGAACGTGTACGCGACCGTGCGGCCGGAGACGGGCGGGATTCACCCACGGGAGGCCGCGAACCACCACGCGGAGAAGGTCGTCCCGCTGATCGAGGAGGCCGCCGCGAAGGCAGGCGTCTCGCTCAAGGAAATCGACCTCATCGCGTTCTCGCAAGGCCCCGGCCTTGGACCGTGTCTCCGCACGGTCGCCACGGCCGCGCGCGCCCTCGCGCTGTCCCTGCACAAGCCGATCGTCGGCGTGAACCACTGCGTCGCGCATCTGGAAATTGGCCGCGGGCGGTGCGGCTGCGACGATCCCGTCCTGCTGTACGCGAGCGGCGGGAATACGCAGGTCATCGCGTACGCCGCGGGCCGGTACCGCGTGTTCGGGGAGACCCTCGACATCGGCGTCGGCAACATGCTCGACAAGTTCGGCCGCGAGGTCGGGATGCCGTTCCCCGCCGGTCCGCTCATCGAGAAACATGCGAAAGGCGGTCGCGAGCTGCTCCCGCTGCCGTACAGCGTGAAGGGGATGGACGTCGCGTTCAGCGGGATGCTGACGGCCGCGCTCAGCCTCTACCGCCAGGGTGCGCGCCTCGAAGACCTGTGCTACTCGATTCAGGAGACGGCGTTCGCGATGCTCACGGAAGTCACGGAGCGGGCGATGGCGCACGTCGAGCGCGAGGAAGTCTTGCTCGGCGGTGGCGTCGTTCGGAACAAGCGGCTCCAGGAGATGTTCGCGAAGATGGCGGCGGACCGAGGCGCGAAGATGTTCGTGCCGGAGGGGGACCTGTGCGTCGACAACGGAGCGATGATCGCGTGGACGGGCCTCCTGCAGCACAAGTCGGGTCAACGGATGGCCGTCGAGGACACCGTCATCGACCAGCGGTACCGCACGGATGAGGTCGAGGTCACCTGGCGGTGATCAGTGGCACGCGATTGCCCACGGTTCGTCCGCGAACTCGCTCACCGCGCAGAATTCCGTGAGGATGACCGCGTGACCGGCGCGAAGCAGTTCCGCGTTCAGGTTCGTGCTCCCGCAGTACACGACCGCGACGATCCGACCGCGGCTCCCGGCCGTTTGCCCGTCATCCTCGTCCACGAGGGCGCGGGATCCGACGGGGCACAGGCGGGCGGTGAACTGTGTGGCCTCGTGGAACCCGGGCTCGTCCCACTCCGGCGTGTCGACGAGCGCGAGGCGAATCGTCTGGCCGCCCACGTCGAGCGTGTCCCCGTCTTCGATATGGGTCACGAAGCCGGAGAAGCAGCGCGCGCTGCCTTGGCATGTCGCATCCGGGGTGCCGCCGGGCGGAGGCGCGAAGGCCCAGGCGAGCAGGACGAGGAGGGGAATGAGGCCCACGAGAAGCCATCGGCGAAGCAGCAGTCGGAGGAGCCGTACCGTAAGTCCCATTCGATTCTACATCGAGAGGTCGCTCATCGGTCTTGAACCTGTTCGCGCGCCGCGCACTCGCGTCGGTGTAGCTCACGTGTGAGCCGTGACCGCCTCGACCGCGGCGCCCTTCTCCACGTCGTATCCCATGTCCGCGAGCACCGCCTCGATCGCCGCCCACGTCGCGCGTAAGTCCTTGAACGAGCAGATCCCCATGTGGCCGATCCGGAAGATCTTCCCCTTGAGCTCCGCCTGGCCCCCCGCGATCACGACGTTGTGCTCTTTGAGCAGCTTCTTCCGAAACGTCCCGTCGTCGATCCCCGGTGGGTAGCGGATGGCGCTGACCGTGTTCGACGCGACGGATTCCTCAGGATACAGCCGGAGGCCGAGGGCCTTCGCGGCCGCCCGGCACGCCTCGCCGAGCTTCGCCGTGCGAGCGATGCGGGTCTCGAGGCCCTCCTCCCTCAGCAGGCGCAGCGCCTCGCGGAACGCAAGGAAGAGCGGGATCGCGGGCGTGTACGGCGTGTCCTCGTCCTCCCGGAGCGCGTCGATGTGGGCGCGGAGGTTCAGATAGTACGCGGTCTCGTCGTGGAGCATCTCGTACGCCCGCTTCGACACGCACACCCCCGCCAGCCCCGCGGGCGCGGCGACGCACTTCTGGCTCCCCATGACAACCGCGTCGAGGCCCCACCGATCGGGCCGAACCTCGAGCCCGCCGACGCTCGTGATACCGTCCACGAGGCACAGGACGTCGTGCCTCCGGCAGAGCGCCGCGACCTCGTGCAACGGATTCGTGACGCCCGTGCTCGTCTCGTTGTGGCAGATCGTCAGGGCCCGATACCCGCCGTCCTCGAGCGCCGCCGCCACGCGGTCGAGGTCCATTCGGTTTTCCCATTCGAACTCGAGTTGAGTCGGGTTCGCGAACAGGCGGCACAGCTCGTAGAACCGTTCGCTGAACTTGCCGTTCACGAGGTTCAGCACGCGGTCCCCCTTCCGGAGGAGGGAGCTCACGACGGCCTCGAGCCCCGCGGTCCCGGAGCCGGAGAGTACGGCGACTTCCCCGTTCGTCTGGAACAGGTAGCGGAGGCCCTCGCGGACGTCCGCGTTCACCTTCCGGAACTCCGCGCCCCGGTGGTTGATCACCGCGCCGAGCATCGCCTGGAGCACGCGCGGGTCGACGTTCACGGGCCCCGCGAGCATGAACACTTGATCCATGGGCTCGCGCGCCCATCGCGGGTCGCTCGCTTAAGGGTTCCCGCTTTCCGGGCCGCGGAATTCCCCGTCGCGAGAATTGCGACGGTGGCCTTATATAGCGGGTCGTGATTCGTCCGACAAGCGTACGCCATAAGGCGGACAATCAGCGTACGAGATGGGCCGGAGGCCGCAATGACGGGCGAGGACGAGAAAATCACGATTCGCATCCCGAAGCGGTACCTCGACGCGATTGATTTCCTCGTGGAGATGGACGACTTCCCGTCGCGGAGCGAGGCCGTGCGTGCCGCAATTCGGGATTTCGTCTACGGCCGCGTGGACCTCGTGACGGACAAGATCAAGAAGATGCAGGCCGCGGAAGCCGCGATGGCGGAGGCGGAGGCCACGCGCAAGCAATTCCTCCAGAAGTGACGCGATGGAACCGGGGATGGGAGCGCCGGAACGGACGTTGGTGCGCACCCCCCGAGGATCACGCTGCACCTCCCCCCAACTACGGGTGGCCTGATTTCGGGTCACCCGCTCTTTTTCTCCTTCGGCGGTTGACGAACGTTTAACTACGCGACCCGAATGGGTCGCCCCATGGCCGCACCGCCAGGTGCTTGGCAGCGCGCGGCCTTCGTGGCCGTCCCCCTCGCCCTCGTCGTCCTCATCTTCGTGACGCCGAGCCTCATCGGGCAGGAGCAGCCCGCGACGGACATCCCCTTCCTCCTCCTCCAGGCCACCGGACGGGCGTGGAACGAGACCGTGAACGAAACGGTGCTCGTCTACGTACGGAGCGCGCTCGGGATCCCGCTGTACGAGTACGTCGCGATCAACGTGACGGGCGCTGCCAATCTGTCCGCGAACCAGACGCTCGTCCCCTCCCTGTGGCTCAAGTTCCCGATCGGGGACGCGCAGGTCGCGAACGTGACCGCGGTGGCGGTGACGGAGGACGCGACGTTCCGGTACAACGCGACGGTCGAGTTCGCCTGGGACGATGCGGGCTGGGTCCTCCGCGTGGAGCCGGAGGACGGGTCGCCGCGCGAGTTCCGCGAGCTGTACACGGCGGCGATGGTTCGGGAGGTGGAGGCATGAGGCGCGGCTGGCTCCTGCTATGGATCGTCTTCGTGCTTGCCCTGATCGGAATTGAGC